>CAJQGO010000331.1 GCA_905477565.1 uncultured Planctomycetota bacterium | reverse complement strand
AAAGTGGCAAGAAGAAAACTGTAAAAAAGAAGGCCGCTAAGAAGAAAACCAAAGCTTCAAAGAAAGTCAAGAAATCAACAGCCAGCAATAGGAAGAAGAAATCAAAGAAGAAGGTGTCTAAGAAGAAACGCTAAGGCTCCTTAAACAGACACGTGCCTTTTATTTGTCAGGTCGTGTAATTCCTGTGAACTACCGTACGCCGCCAAGACAGATGTATTTGAGCTCCTGATACTCATCGAGTCCGTACCTGCCACCTTCGCGGCCGATTCCTGAACTCTTCACACCGCCAAATGGCGCAACGACGGTTGAAAGCATGCCGGTGTTAATCCCTACCATGCCACATTCAATAGCTTCAGCCACACGAAAACATCTGTTGATATCTTGGCTGTAGAAATAAGACGCCAGCCCAAATTCTGTGCGATTGGCAAGTTTCAGCACTTCTTCTTCGCTTTCAAATCTGAAAATTGGCGCCACTGGGCCAAATATTTCCTCTTTTGCCAGTCGCATCTCTGGAGTTGCTGATGTGAGCACTGTGGGAGGGTAGAATCGTCCGTTCGTGGAGTTAGAACTCTCGCCCACGGCGACGTTGGCACCACAGGCAACGGCATCGGCAACAAGGGCCTTCACTTTTTCATGTGCGCGGTCATCGATGAGCGGGCCAACCGAGACGTCTGGTTCCGACCCAGGCCCTACCCGTAATTGAGCCACGGCGGCTGCAAATGCTTCCACAAATGCATCGTGAACCCCACTCTGTACGAAAAACCGGTTCGCACACACGCAGGTCTGTCCGCTGTTGCGGAATTTTGCCGCGAGTGCTCCCTGCACTGCATTTTCAATATCCGCATCATCAAACACAATAAACGAAGCATTCCCACCGAGTTCAAGAGAGACTTTTTTAACAGTCGTCGCTGCTTGTTGCGCAAGACTGACTCCAGCAGGCGTCGAGCCTGTGAATGAGAGCGCTCGAACAGTTGGGCTTGCGCAAATTGCGGAACCAATCTGCAAACTCGACTCGATGCTTCCGGTAATGGTGTTGAGCACACCAGGTGGAAGTCCCGAGCGATCTGCAAGCACGTGAAGGGCTAAAGCAGTAAGTGGAGTTTGCGGTGCTGGCTTGACAACCATCGTGCACCCGGCGGCGAGAGCTGCTGCCACTTTTCGAAGAATCATTGCCGCTGGGAAATTCCAAGGCGTAATCGCTGCAGCGACACCAATGGGCTGTCTCATCACAAGCAGACGCTTATCTTCCTGATGAGGCGGAATGACATCACCATACGCCCTCTTGGCCTCCTCGGCATACCACTCCAGAAAAGATGCTGCATACGCCACCTCTCCTCGGCTTTCACCAATTGGTTTTCCACATTCGGCTGTAATGAGTTTCGCCAAATCTTCTTTCGCTTCCAAGACATGTTTGTGCCATGTCCGCAGGCGTTCACTCCGGGCCGAGGCAGTTTTTGCTCGCCATGGAATCAATGCTGCTTCGGCCGCAGCAATTGCCTTCTGCGCATCCTCGCCATTCATCGCGGGAACAGAACCGATTATTTCCGAAGTGGCTGGGTCAATCACGTCGACACGACATCCCGTGACACTTTCGCACACATTTCCACCAACAATCGCTTCAGATTGAACCAATGACATATCGGTAAGCTCAAAAACCATAAGAGAAAACTCTTCTTGGTAAGAAGGAAAAACGAAATTAGAAGATCAGAAAAACACACGTTACGTGACGCATACGTTGCCGGAGTATACTAGAAACCAACGAAGCACGAGGACGACAAGAATCGATGGCAGAACTATTTGATTCGGCATGGCGATTATGGATTGAACTGTGGCCACACATAGTTGCCGCAACACTTCTTGCTGTGAATATTGGAACATCACTTCACGCACTTCTAACAAAACGTGATACTCGAAGTACAATGGCGTGGGTTGGACTGGTCTGGCTTTCCCCAGGTTTTGGAGCCGCTGCCTATGCCTTGTTTGGTGTGAACCGGATTCGAAGAAAGGCTACACGACTACGAGCAGGCCTTCGAGAAGTTATCCATAGGGTGGAGGCTGCAATGCCGTCAACAGAGCGGCTCACAGACGCTATCGGACCAGCGAATGTACCACTGCGATCACTCGCAACACTCGTTGGCGAAGTCACCAAACGCCCGCTGCTTGACGGGAATACCATCGAACCCTTGCATGGGGGCGATGAAGCGTACCCACAAATGCTTCAAGCGATTGACTCAGCCACTCGAAGTATTGGCATGGCTTCCTATATATTCGACAACGATCCCACCGGGAAACTCTTTATTGATGCTCTTTGTCGGGCAGTGGATAGGGGCGTTTCAGTGCGGGTACTCATTGATGGTATTGGTTCGCGATACAGTTTCCCAACGAGTGTCGGTCTCTTGCGTCAAAGAGGTGTGCCCGTATCACGATTCATGCCGACAACAGTACCCCTGTATCTGCCTTACGCAAATTTGCGAAACCACCGAAAAATTCTTGTAGTTGATGGAGAGAAGGGATTCACCGGAGGACTCAACATCCGCAATGGATGCTGGCTCTCGAAGCATCCCGAGCATGCCGTGCAGGATATGCACTTTGCGCTCACAGGGCCTGTGGTCACTCAGTTGCTTGAGGTTTTTATTGAAGATTGGGCGTTTGCCTCTGGTGAGGCATTAGGTAATCTTCGCGACGGCGAACCTGATCCTACTTGGCAGCCAAGCCTGGATTTTTCCGGCACAAGCCTCGCACGAGGCGTTCGCTATGGGCCAGATGACCATGAAATTGGTCGCATCAAACTGATTCTGATTGCAGCCCTGAGTTCTGCTCGACGTTCAGTCAAAATTATGACACCGTATTTTTTGCCTGATGATGCTATCTGCCAGGCCCTTGGTGTTGCCGCTCTGCGGGGCGTGGAGGTCGACATTGTTCTCCCTCAGCAGAACAATCTTGCTTTGGTTGGCTGGGCATCAGACGCACTCCTTTGGCAGGTGTTAAGTCGAGGCTGCACCATCTGGATGTCACCACCGCCGTTTGATCATACAAAACTCATGGTCGTTGATTCCTCATGGAGTCTTTTTGGGAGTGGAAACTGGGATGAGCGAAGCATGCGACTGAATTTTGAATTTAATGTGGAAAGCTATGACGAGTCTTTGGCACAACAAATGGATGCCCATATCACTCAGATCATCAGTAAATCCACTAAGCGGACATTGGAAGACGTTGACAAAAGATCCCTACCCATACGTATTCGCGACGGCATTGCACGACTATTCGCGCCCTATCTCTAACACCCTGT
>CAJQGO010000330.1 GCA_905477565.1 uncultured Planctomycetota bacterium | reverse complement strand
AAAACAAGTTTGGTCGGCCTCTGTTTCAAAACCTGTTGTATAGCGACACACCAACGCAACCACTTGCGAAAATGGAATTCATGATTCCAAAAGGGGCACCGCTGTCTGGGTATCAGATCATTGCGGTGAATACCGTTGGCCTTGAATCACAGCCATCGCGGATGCAACCGCGGCCGTAGCTCTGCACTGAAAAGGCTTTTACCAGCGTGCCTCAAGGCCGAGGTTAGCCCCGTGGAGGAATACTCCACCACCACCAACAAGTGTTGTCCCACCAAGTGTTGGGAGTTGATTCGTGAAATCCCATTGATCTGGTGCAAGTGCCACACCAGAAAGCCAGATCATGTTATAGCCAAGCCGCAACCACCACATGTCACTGAGCCGGCGTGATACCGTGTAATTCAAATCACCAAGGAATCCGACCCCAGCATCGGTGAGTCGGCGTGCTGGTCTGATAATTGTTGTTGGTGCAAGTGATGAAAAGATTGGATCAGCGTTAGAGCTCAGAAGGGTGCCGGCCAACATCGCCTTGGCCCAGCCCTCGACCGCCCAGTTTTTCCACTGTCGTCTTCCACGGAACCCAACCTGTGGTCCCAGCATCTGCGAACTCGTACGCACTGAATAGGATGTAAACACATCAGTCGGGTTGTTGCTGCAGCACAATACGTTCAAGTCAGCTTGCTCTTCGAGACCAGCCCATCGGAAACCAAACAACCAGTTCCTACAGTGGCAGACGGGTTTATTACCGAGGTGTGACCAGAGTAACGAATCACTGCTACATTCGGGGCAACACTGATACATAAAAATATTGGCTTCTACGGTGTTCAAACTAGACGAATAGGTTGGTCGCACCTCATCGGCACTCAACCAACCTTGCGTTTGGTTTCCAATGTCGCCAGGTATACTGAGTGCATCAACCGCCGAGCGATCAACTGCCCCAAACATTCCATAGACACCGAGATAGCCAACTTCCCACCCCATGCAGTCGGGACCAAGTTCTCCATAAAAAAGTCGGACACCAGGAGCCGTAGCAGCTTGCATCGAACGTGTAGTAAACAATGGGACCGGTGGTTGTCCCCCAACACTCTCTTCAGTTATGACAGCACCATTCGTCGCGTTGTCACGCTGGAGAAACAGAAAATCAACAATGCCGTACTGACACCAATCGGGGCAGCATGCAGATTGCTGATAGCCATCGCCAACTGGGACTGTGATTTCAGAAAAATCCCATGACGGATCGAACTGTATTTCGGTCACTGTTTCAGCCGCTACTGTTTCACCCGCAAACACGTGCTCGCAAGCTGATAGACAGCAGGCAATAAGCACCACCAACATGATAAAAACAGGCTTCTCTTTGTTTCGTCGTATCACGATTGCGCCAGACTCCGATTCGCAAAACCAAGGTGATTAGGTGGGAAATCGACGCGGCAGAACCAGTACGGCAAAAAAAACCCGAACGACTCGTACAGTTGCACTAGATTGCCTCCATTCTCATCAGAAGGAGGTTTGACCCCTCATGCACTGAATTTTTCCGCTAAATCGAAGATTTTTTGGGCAAAACTCAGACGCGTGAGAACGCGGAGACGTTACCCGGCCAAGGACGTGCTTTCGCCTGAATTACGGGGTATTCTTACAAGTCTGGGATTCTCCTGAATGGATGTACTGAGAAAGTCAGGCAAACTGTAGGGCTTCTGTACTGCAAGGTCCGTGTTTTTTCGTGGGAGTTTTCAATCGATGGCGGCTGGTTTTACATCTCTCTGGAAGCGGGCCTCACGCACTTGTGTGAAGAATCCCCGGCCTCGTGCCTTCCCAACGGCTGAATCCCTCGAGCGACGGTATGCCCTTGATGCAGTGCCATTCGCCCAGATCGTATCGCCAACCTCAAACCCACTTATTGGCGAAGAAGTTAATTACACGGTTCGCTTTGATAATACCGCCGTAGCGCAAAGCGATATTGGGTATTCGCCATTTGTTGACATTGTCATGCCAAAAACTGGTGACGCTGCAACGCAAACAGGCCAGAAGACAGTCGATAATGGTATTTCATTCAAGCCCGGTACAGCGAAGTACAACGGCCTTTCACTGACGACAGATGTCGTTTTCTTTGATGCCAACGGTGATGCAACGCATCCATTTGCAAAAGATGCTCAGGGTCAACCACTTGTGATCAAGGGGACGCCCGGAGATGAACTTGTCGTTGTTCAACTCCCTTTTGGCAGTTACGGCCCTGACCAGCCACCAATTGACATTAACTTCACAGGTGTTGTCAGCAGCGATGCCCAGCCAAATCCTGTGCCTGCCTATACCATTATTGCCCAAGGTGGCTTTCGCTATGACACTGACTTGGCAAATAACCCAACGGTTGACGTAGCAACAATGGGTCAACAACAACCAGACCCGGTTCAACCACAACTGTTTCGTGTTACAAAAACTTCTGATGTACCAGAAGGTGAAACGGTCACTGGGCCAAACTTCACGCACACCTATTCAGTCAACGTAGCTGTCGCTGCCGGCCAGACCGTAACCGACCTCGTGCTTACTGATGACCTACCAGACACCGTTCAATTCGTTACAAACACAAGCACTGCGGGGACGGAAGAAAAAGTCCCATCAACAACAATTCCCGGTGGCACGCTGGAACAAAAATTTGCTTCTGTAACAGGCACCGGCAGCAACACAGATGCTGTCATGTCGTTCACGTATTACATACCTCAGAACGATGCCAGTGGGAATAATGTCATCCCATTAAATTCTGGTGGCACACAAACGATCACGAATCCTTCACAGGCAAGCGGCTACTGGACAAGCAGAAATCCAGATTTCCCAACTTCAAAAAAGGAAACAAGTGATCCAAAAGACCCAAATTCACAGCATGTTCTTTCTGCTCAGACTGTAGGTGTACAGAAAAGTTTTCACAATCTTTCACCAACCAATGGATACAAGGTTGGGGATACGATTGAGTACACGCTTCGGTTCGAAGTAAGCGATTATTTTGCACTTGGAAGTGCTGTTCTCTCTGACATCCTCTCCGATGGTCAGGAATTTGACACGAGTTTCACACCACAATTCCAGTACACGCAACAAACACAGTCCTTTTTTCCAAGCTCAGATTTTGATCCGAGCAATTACAGCGTCACCACAGATCCAAATGGTGAGCAAACCGTCAGTTTCGATCTTTCTCAAGAACTCAATAGGCTTGGGTTGGCAACAAACACAAAGCTCCTCGGTGCAGGTATTCCTTCACCGAATGGAACAGGTGATCCTCATATTCCGCCAACTTCAAATCCTGGGGGCCCTGGAACAGAAGGCATCGTAAGATTTCGAGCAACCGTCAGAAATGATTACCGAGTTGCTCCCAGCGAAGGGCCTGCGGTTGTTCAAGGTGATCGACTGAACGATACCGCACGTTTTACGGCATCGGTTCTCAAGTATGACAACCTCGATAACACCTTTCAGCTTGTCACGGACGCTTCACAACGGGGCTTCACGCTCACAAGCGGAAATACACATAAGTCAGTCTTTGCTATTAATGGAAGCCCTCCCACTCCAAATCAACGGGTTATTCCGGGAAACGACGTAACATTTAAAATTACGTACGACGTTCCGTTCTCGAGTATCGATAACTACACGATTAAAGATTTTCTGCCCTTGCCGATTTTTGTTGCAAGTACGTCTTTCCAATACGATCCAACGCTTGCTGGTACTGGGACAGCACCATCGACAAACCAGTGGACCTTCGGCAGTCATGACACGTTTTCGCTGGTGAATGGTGGCCCAATACCCTCGGTAACTGCAAATACGCAAACGAACAGCCTGACCTGGGATTTTGGCTCCTATAGCGATGTGCAGAATCGAGATGGAAAAACAGAACTTTTGTTTACCGTCAATGTCACGAACAGGCCATTCGGCGATGGCCTCAAGCTGACAAATCAGGCGCAACAAAGTGAGACGAATGCGAATGGTGATCCCATCTCTTCAAATCCTGGAATCACACAGGTACAGGTTGGTGAACCAGAGCTTGCAATTACCAAGGGAGTCGTCTCCACAGATAATCCCACGGGTGTGTTCGTACAGAATGGAAATTCGTCGCCTTCACCACCATTACCAGCTGGTGTTGTTGGTTTCACACCGCCCGGACAGAATACACCCGCTTTCACTGGCACAATCACGTCGAGTGGCATTGCCTCAACACCGATTGACGCAACACTGGAAAATGTGCTTGGTAACGACCTTGTCAAGTTTTCAATCGTTGTCGAAAACACGGGAAGTAGCCCAAACGGTGCCTTTGATGTCACGATTGCCGACACGCTGGAACCACGCTATCAAATTCCAACAAACGTCACTGGGCTGAATCTTCAAGTAACTGACGGCACTGGTACTTCGCTTGCCTATGTGGGTGATCTCTTCAGTGGTGGCATCACCTTGATTGATCAAGGCCCATCAATTGCAAGCGATGATGCAGCATCCTACCAAGCACGGACATATCCAAAGAATAGTCCTCCACCAAATAACGGAACGGGTTTTGGAAACTGGGTCATTGCTGCTCCCACATCGAGTGGTTCATTCGTTGGTACAACGGCTCTTAGCACGACAACAGGCACAAACACATTTGGGGTGACATCCAACGGGAACGGTGAAAATGCCTCCATTCGGCTTTTTGCCAATCCGCTTTCTGATGGCCAGGCATTTTCAGCAGATGTCGCAGTGAATGCTTTTAACAACGGGACAAAAGGATTTGGTTTTCACACAGTTGGTGATACCAGTGACATTTTTACAATTCGTCTTTTTGTTGAGGCTGGGACGGGCAATTGGAAATATAAGCTCAGTAATTCCGCTACGGTTACCGACACAACAATACCGTTTGTCGCAGATGCGCCCATCAAAGTCCGAGTAGAACAAACAAGTGGCAGCGACGTTATTGTGTCGATGCAACAGGCGGGTTCTTCTACCTGGTCCACTACGCTATCTGTTCCAGAACGAATTGATTCCGCAGGTTTTTCTTCTCTGGGCTCATCCTCCCCAGGCAAGCAAAGCAATATTGGCTTTGATAATCTTGAGATTACTGGTGCAGCAACGCAGGGGGCACTTGGCCCCGGCAAATTGACCGATGGCACGGTAATTGACAATGGGGAAAATATTGCGGTTGTCACCTACGATCTCCAAATACGTCCGACGGTTGCCCCACTTGATGTGATCCCGAACACAGGCAAGGTCACAAATTATGCATCGATTGAAGGTGGACCAAACTTCGTTTCAGCTGGCGGCATCAAGGATGGTACAGATGTCACCATTCAGGGACCTGAAGTTTCGAAAACCCTTGTCAAAACTTCGATCGACAATACCTATAACGCAAATAATCAGGCAGTCATCGGAGAAATTGCGACCTACAATCTTCGTATCGATGTTCCTCGAGGCACCACTCCAAATGCAGTCATTACTGATACGCTGAGTAAGGCACTCGGCTTTGTCAAGGTGACGAATATCCAGACGGATGCGGGGGTGACTATTGGCAATACAGCAGGTGCGAATAATCCGACACTCTCAACGGATGGTTCCGGGAACAACATCGCAACGTTCAACCTTGGTGACATCACAAATACCAACCCAGACACCCAGCGGCATGGAGTAACCATCACTTTTGAGGCAGTGGTACTCAACGACAGATCGGTCACCTCTTCAAGCCCTGCAATTCACAACAAGGCAAAACTCGATTGGACTGGCCACTCACTGCCAGACGTTTCTGCCGGACCGCTGACAGTCATTGAACCAAAAATCACTGTCTCAAAAAGTGTCGCCCCGAACAACGTGCAAGCAGGTGATACCGTTACCTATACGATTGTTGTTTCCGGTCACGATACAACTGCTCGTGTTGTAAAACTCGAAGACATCCTTCCGACAGGAGGCATTACCTATGTTCAAGGAAGTCTTAAACACATTAGTGGGGTGACTCCAAAACTTTCGGTATCAGGGAACGGCTCAGGATTCACAGCCGAATGGAATACGCTCGATCCGCATGAGACCAGTACACTCACATTCAGTGCAACCGTGAATGCGAATGTAGTGAGTGGTCAAAGAATCAGGAATGATGCGGTTGTCCGTTGGACAAGCCTCGGTGATCCAAGCCCGATCACAACCAACTATGCAAACGCGGTTCAGCGAGATGGTTCCGGCAGTCATACAAATAATCAACTCAACAACTACAAAACTCAAAACAGAGCAGTGCTGCGTGTTGAGAAACCACATGTTACCAAGACACTCATTGCAACATCGATTGACGATACCAATAACACAAACACACAGGCTGTGATCGGAGAGACAGCGACCTACGAAATTACGGTAACAATTCCACAGGGTCATACACCTGCGGCCCGTCTTCTGGATTGGATGGGTGACCAGTCGTCACCAGATCAACTTGCGTACGTCAGTAGTTCCATTCCAGTTGTCAACAGCTCTGCGCTCATGGTCCCCGGCCTCACAAACGCCCCAGTGTACGAGGGAACGACGACGCAACGAACGGTCAGATGGGACTTCGGCGACATCGTCAATACCGACACCAACCCCACCACAGATGAGACGATTACTTTTGCAGTTGTGACACGTGTACTCAACGTAAACAACAACATTCAGGGTGTTTCAGTTGCCAACCATGCCCAGCTGAAATGGTCAAGGAATTCTCTTTCCAATGTTGCGACCAATCAGGACGTGAAGGTGATTGAACCGAAGCTGACGACATCCAAGACAGCTGTTGTCGGCGGACTTGGTGGCAATCCTGGTGACCCCGTGACCTACACGATTATCATCCAGCAGGATGCTGCCAGTGCTACCGATGCCTATGACGTGACGCTTGACGATATCATTCCAGCTGAAATTGGATCACCTGTTCTGACAAACGTGGTCGATACCGATACGATTAATCCGGTCTCCTCTGCAAATTTCCAATTGAGTGGCAACACGCTGACGACCCCGCTTCCCTTTGATATGAAGAAAGACCTGGGTCGTACGATCACGCTTACGATTGACGGAATCCTGCAGGGACCGTTTAAAGCCAATCAGAAAATCACGAATACAAATACAGTTCGCTGGACCAGTCTTCCCAATAGTTCAGGGCCACTCACCCCAAACCCGACAAGCAGTCCGTACACCTATGAGCGAACAGGTTCTCGCTCAACAACAGACGGGCAGTTGAATAACTACAGCAAAACCAGTTCTACAAGCTTTCCCGTAAACACTGTTGATCTTGTCGTTACAAAAACAGTCAATGACAAAACACCAGATGTTGGTGACACAATTACCTTTACGGTAACTGTTCGCAACGATGGACCAAGTACTGCAACTGGCGTTGAACTGACCGATACGTTTCTTACTACCGGACTTCAATTAGATACAAGCGGAATCGTATCAGCACCAGGCACAACATATGTCGCAGCAACAGGTGTTTGGACAATCGGTACGCTGTTGAATGGGGATAGTGTTCAACTGACTTTGCCTGCCAAAGTCACTGACCCAGCCGCTGGAACAAAGCCTGATCAACAGGTTAATTCTGCTCAGATTACTGCAGTCGTTGAACCCGATAAAAACACTGTGGACAACAAGGCAACAGCAATAGCAACTCCGAAGTATGCTGACCTACAGGTCCTGAAGAAGACAAGTAATCCGACACCAAATGATGGTGAAACTATCACGTATACCATCACGCTTACCAATAAGGGGCCTGACACGGTAACAGGTGTTGAACTCACAGATACGTTGCCAGACTTTGTGGCCTATGTACCAGGCTCAGACACAGCTACACAAGGAACAACATTTAACACAACAGGCACTCCTATAGTAGGTGGAATCTGGTCAGTTCCGTCCATTGATCCCGGTGATGTATTCACACTTGAGTTTAAAGTCGTCGCTCAACCTGGCGACCTTGACTACAACGAAATTGAGATCACAGACAAAAGCACTTGGGACCCCGTCTTAAGTAATAACATTTCACGAACACCAATAAATCCTCAAGATGCCGACGTCAGTGTGACTAAAGTGGTCGATAATCCAACGCCACAGGTTGGTGACGATGTGACATTCACAATCACTGTAAAAAATAACGGTCCTGATACGGCGAAAGCAGTTGAAGTCACTGATAACCTGCCACCAACTGGTTTTCAATTTGTTGGTACACCCACAACAACAACAGGGCTATACGACACAAATACTGGCATATGGACGGTTGGAGATCTCATCGATGGTCAAACTGAGACATTAACAATTGTGGCAAACGTTCTTGCGCCACCAACATCTATAGGACCCGGTAGTAGCTTTACAAATACAGCTGACGCGGAATCGAAGGGCCCAAATCCGACGCCAGATCCGAACCCTGGAAACAACACTGATAGTGCATTTGTGACCCCACTGCAAACTGATCTTGCCGTTGTAAAGGGTGTCTCCGATGCGACACCAAACATTGGTGATGTCATTCAATTTGTCATTGGTGTGGCAAATTATGGGCCCGCAGATGCCACGTTGGTGAATGTCACGGATGTAATCCCGACAGGACTCACATATCTTGGCCCGACATCAGGGCTTGGTACCAATCCAACACGCGGGACCCCAAGCGAAGCGGGCGGGACGGTAACGTGGGATATTGGCAACTTACCAAGCGGTGACGTTGAATTTTTCGTATTCGATGCACAGGTTGAAGCACCCACACCTGCTGGTATTCCACCGACTGTCACAAATACAGCTGTCATTTCTGGAAAGGAATATGACCCAGACCCATCAAACAATACAAGTAGTGTGGATGAGACACCGCTTTACGCTGATCTTATTGTTGACAAGCAGGTCAGTGCCCCAACTCCAAACGTTGGAGATATCATCACGTACACGATTTCCGTTACCAATAATGGAACGGATGACGCAACCGATGTCATTCTGACAGATAC
>CAJQGO010000329.1 GCA_905477565.1 uncultured Planctomycetota bacterium | reverse complement strand
CCCAGATTCAACAATCATTGTGTCACCATTTGCAAGACGCTGAAACGCATGGACTTCAATTTTTTTGTTTGAATTTCCATTACTCGTCGCATCGTACTCCCAGACTTTTTGTCGACTCTGATCAAGCTCAATGATATGAGTCCACCCATCTTGGTAGAGAAGATGACCATTCGGTAAAAGGTGAAGGTCGTGTATTGCCCCGCATGCCACTTTCCATGCAACGCTTCCATCAGCGTTGACTTCTGCCAGCGTTCGTTTGGAGCCATCAGCCGCTATGAGTGAATACCCTGTAACATTTGCAGGGCCCACTCGTGCTTTTTGCATTTCCTGATGGGCGAGTGCTTGGCCATTATCAGCAGGAAGAGACTTGTGCCAACTCACAAGCTTTTCACAGAGACGATCCCGAACCTTTCCATGATGTTCTTCAATATTCTTTTTTTCACCTGGGTCGTTATCCAGATTGAAGAGTTGTATGTTTTGTCCATCGTAATCACACAGGAGCTTCCAATCGCCCTCTCGAATCGCCAGATCAGGCAGCACTGTATCTCCAAGGGCCTTATACATTTTCCTATCGGGCGGCCGCCGCCAATACAGCGGACCATCATGGCTTACTGATTGCTCGCCTCGAAGTGCGGGTGAGATATCCGTCCCATCAAAGGGTATCTCTTTAGTATGTGTGATCCCAGCAATCGCAAGAAGTGAAGGAACAAGATCAAACGCTGCAAAACATGACTCTGCATCTGTACGTCCTTTCGCCTCCTGAGCAAGTACTCCTGGGCCCCAAACAATCAGTGGTGACCGGATTCCGCCTTCATAGAGCGTTGTCTTGGCTCCCCGAAACGGTCCTGCAGAACCGGCACCCGGTTCTGGTCCGTTGTCAGAGCAGATAAGAATAAGCGTATTTTGTGCGAGCTCTTTATTGTTTTGAATGTGTTCAAAGAGTACGGCAAGTTGTGCATCCATTGCCTCAAGAACAGCCCGGTATTTTTCTTGCTTCCCTTCCTGCCACTGATCAACAGGTGGCCAGAATGGGCTGTGCACATCATCAGGCCAAAGATTGAGATAGAACGGTTTTTTCGCTACGTCTGCCTCTTTGATGAAATCAAGAGCAGCAGCCGTAAACCCACCTGTGATCGCTGACCGCTGCATCCAGGTTACCGGACTTCCTAATCGCTCTGCATCCTGCCAGATACGACCCTCCTTCCCATCTGGTGTCATGGTCAGTGGCAGCAACTTTGCTCCCATACCCTCGAAATTTGTGAGAGAACGATCAAAGCCATAGTCAGTGATTGGTGGTGCATCATCAACGTCACGCTGGCCACCCATATGCCACTTTCCGAAATGCCCTGTGGTATAGCCAGCGTCATGAAGCATTCGAGCAAGGGTTGGTGCTGCAGGATCGAGCCATTCTGCAATACCACGATTCTGATTTGCTGATCGACTTGCCAGATATGAACCAATCCGCCATCGCTGAGGATACTGTCCTGTTGTGAGAGCGACCCGCGAAGGTGAACAGATAGGCGAGTTCACATAGAACTGTGTAAATCGCACGCCCTCAGCAGCCAGCCGATCAATGGCTGGTGTCGCGGCAGCGGTGTTACCAAAACATGAAAAATCGCCCCACCCCATATCATCGATGAAAACCATAATGATGTTTGGAGGTTTTTCCGCCGCGTGCGATCTGCTTCCTGAAAGGAACACAACACCGACAAGTGCCAAAAAGATGGGAAATGTTTTTTTACTCACTCCAACGCGCATGTCAGCTCCTTGTTTTGCAGCTTGCTTTATGTTGTTACTTTTGTAAAGCAGCTTCTATCCAATGTACACCCACTTGAGAAACCCACTCTTCCGATTCAGAGGCCATGCCTTGCACGAGGGCGGGGTGCTTTGCCGCAAGGGTCGTCATTTCAGACCAATCGGTCATGAGGTACATGCACGACAACAAATTTCCATCACGATTTGGAATTCCATCATCCCAGCAATTCTTTGATTGGTTGCACGTGTTCAACACCAACCAATTTCTGGTCAAGACCACCAAAGAAATAACTCAGCCGATTTGGATCAAGACCCAGTAAGTGGAGGACTGTGGCATGAAGGCTTTTCACGTGATATCCAGCTTTCTCTCCGTTGCCGTGTCCCGGCCCGGGTGCAATCGCTGCCGCTCCAAGCTCATCGGTCTCACCAACGCTGATCCCACCTTTCACACCGCCACCTGCCATCCACATCGTAAAGCCAAAGGAATTATGATCTCGCCCTGTTCCTTTTGCATATTCCGCTGTTGGTTGCCGACCAAACTCTCCGCCCCAAATAACAAGTGTTTCATCAAGAAGGCCCGACCTCTTCAAATCAGCAAGGAGACCAGCAATCGGTCGGTCAGTATTGCCCGCATGAAATGCATGATTTTTCTCAAGATCACCGTGGGCATCCCAATTGTCATCGTTATGGGCACCACCAGAATACACCTGCACAAAGCGGACCCCACGTTCAACCATTCGACGGGCTAAAAGACACTGTCGACCAAAGTGAGCAGTCCGATCCTGATCGAGTCCGTACAGCTTCTTGGTTTCTACAGTTTCTTGAGAAAGATCTACTGCCTCTGGAGCATGCTCCTGCATTCGCCATGCCAACTCATACGAAGCAATGCGAGCGGCAAGCTCAGA
>CAJQGO010000328.1 GCA_905477565.1 uncultured Planctomycetota bacterium | reverse complement strand
CAGAGGTTGTTACAGATGCATCTTCAAGTGTTATGACAAGTGGCAGCAGTCCTTCAGATTTGTTTTTGTCTGTCTTCTTGCCAAGTGCATCTATTTCTATCCGCCAACCGTCTGAATCTGGTGGCCTCCCGATGACACCTATATCACCCGACGCATCGACCATTGCAGCTGCAATATCATGTGCTTGCACAATGTTTAATGCCTGATCGATGGCAAATCCCATACCAATACCACCAAGGTCAAGCCTCATGTCAGGCTTGAGAAGACTCACCTTGTGAGCTTCTTCGATCCTAAACGCCTCCGGGCCTGATGCATTGCGTGCCGCTGCAAGCTGTCTGGCAGGGGGCATGTGCCTTGTCTGTCGTGCCTTCCGCCACAAGGCAGTAAATACTCCAACCGTTGGATCAAAAGCTCCCTGACTCCGATCACGCCACGCAGCGGCCTGGACGAGAACTTCCCAGAGATCTGGACTTACTTGTTTTGGACAATGTGTTGGGGCCAGAGCTGAAAGTTGGCATAGTTCACTTGTTGGTTGATAATCAGATAGGACGTTCTCAAGTCGACTGACCTCATCGAGTGCTGCTGTAATTGCTTTTTCCGCTTTGGGCAGCGTCTCTGTGAATACTGTTACAGTCCACGCCACGCCCATACACCTTCTGGTCCCCTGATAACGACTACGTGAGGCTGCATTCGCTGGATTTTGCGTAAGAAGGATGAATAAAATCAGTATCCGTGACACCATCTGGGCTGAACAACTCACTCCATTTCGGTAGAATCGACAGCGTCTTCGGCTTGAGAAAAAGATCACGTGTATGTCCAAGCTGTTGATTTTTAAAAAAGGAACATCCGATGGAACCACCGGTCACGATTACCTTTGACTGTACACCATTACGAAGCTTTTCTCGCTTCGACATCCCCTTAGATGCATCTCCTGCATTTCGAAAACGCTTAGAACAGTTCCAGGCCGCTGTCACAAAGCACGGTACTCGTAACACATATTATCTTACCGATGCTGAGTGTCAGTTTCGATTTACAAATAACCCAGAAATTGGGTGGGTAAAATTTATATTCGAGGGCACTGTCATAACAAATGACAATGACAGTCAAACCATTGGCAGTGATCTGACTGTTTGTTTAGACACAGAGACGTGTGATTGGCTCACACAACCAGCTGTTGAATGGCTTAAAAACACCGTTGGTCACGCAGTCGAGATTGAATTTGATCGGTATATTGCAGCAGGTGATCTGTCCAAAGCAATAAATCGAATTGAACGAGATCAGGCTGCTAGTGATGCTGCTGGAGGCTTTCTTGGCATGAATCTCTAGAAATTCTTTTCCTCCACATGTTCTCTTCCATACAAATTTATGTCTGAATCTCCAAAATCTATCTGTCCGGTGTGTGGTGGTGACACACATGAAATTCGTGCCAAACTTCATTGCCGACAATGCGGAATGATTTTGGAAACATGCTGTGAAGGCGGCCCTATGGATGCTCGTCCATGTGACCAGCAATCGACACTCCCGGTAGATTCCGAACAACCTGAAGATTTCAAAACAGGTTGAGTTTTTGGATTAGGAAAACTCGATCTTTCTTTTATTCACTTTAAAACAAAGTGATTCTTTGTGTCGTCGTACGTGGCATCACGAGACCATGTTTTCAGTTCTGGTTGCCTTCAGATTTGGAAATCAACGAATAGGCGGCTTCATGATCTGTACTCGAGCAGATCACGACCCAAACAACATGCATAGAAGGGCTTCTGTGGTAACTGGAACGCAAAACTTTCATTTGTTGCTATGGATTACAGGAGCGTATCTTTTCTGTAGTGGTAGTGTGGGCCTCGCACACGATGGATCAGTACACACAAACTTTCCGGTTGAGCACCGCCAAGAAAAATCTGATCACTCTCAAACGAGTTTGCAGACAAATGTGAAACAAACTCTTGTGCGATGGCACGATGTAACAGAGATGCGAGACATTCCCTATACAAAGTGGCGAATGGAAGAACGCACGCACTCATACACAATGAAAAAACATGTGCCCCGTGTAGAACGTAGATCAAAAAAATACACCATTATGATTCCTGAAAGTAGGACGAAGATTGTGCAGTACGCAACAACAAAACATCGTCCCGAAGGTGATCTACAAGACTATCAGGTCCGAATTCCCTTTCAGGAAGAAGTTGAAAAGCAGTACACGGTAATGATTCCGGTTCAGCAGGAGCGAACAACCAGCTGGACTGTGAGGGTGCCGTACACCGAAACACTTGAAACAATGTACACCGTGATGGTGCCTGTTGAAGAGAAGAGAACCGAAGAATATATCGTCAGAATCCCTTTTATGGAAAAGCTTGATGAAACATATACGGTAAAAGTTCCTTACCAGGAAAAAACAGTGGCGTTTCGAAAGGTCACAAAACGGATACCAGTCAAAACAACAAAAACCGTCACCTGCCATAGTGGATACTGGAGGATGGAAGCAAAAACAGTATCCGAGAATAAACACTGTGCTTCGGCAGAAAATCCATGTGTGCCGAAAACTATTTATTGTCGACAGTGGGTGCCTACGTCTGAAACTCGGGAGGTTCCCACCACAAGCTGGAAATACATCACCGAAGAGATTCCCTACACCTTGTATGTAAAGAAGTATCGATCAGAAGAACGGACTCGCACACAATATATCCGTCATTATCGTGAAGAGATGAGAACCCGTGAATACTCCATTACAAAAATGGTACCTGAAAAACGTACGAAAACCGTCTCCGTGAAAAAATATCACGAAGAAGAGCGAACTGGTACATATTGTGTAACCAGAATGGTTCCAGAAAAAAGAACAAAGCCTGTTTGTATCACACGCCATCGCTGGGAAACACGAACTCGTGAACAGACCCTCCAAACACATATTCCTGAACTACGAACCAAAACAGTTCGATATACCGTCATGGTGCCAAGAGAGAAAACATGCACATACAGTGTTCTTGTCCATGACACCATGACTGAGGAAAAAACAGAGAGGTATCACGTACACGTTCCTTACAGCGTGTCAAAAAAAGTGCCTGTAACTGTTCGCCGTTCTATCGTAGAGCAGGTGAAAAATGGCACGACACGCCAATCTGGTGAGATTCATTCGGGCGACCCAAACCATTCGAAAAAATCCGCTTAGTGCCCTAGAATGATTTGGTTGCATCTCGGAAAAAGCACCTTGATGTCTCAGAATGCTACCTGGTGTATTCTTCGCTTCAAGAAAACAGGTGTTCTTTCTCAATGATAGTGGAGTGATCAATGCACTATTGGCTGATAAAAAGTGAACCAACAACTTTCTCTATTCATGATCTTGCTCGTTCAAAAAATAAGACGACCTGCTGGGAAGGTGTGCGCAATTACCAAGCCCGTAACTTCCTACGAGCAATGAAACAGGGTGACCGTGCTATTTTCTACCATTCAAATGCAAAACCTCCAGCAGCTGTTGGCATTGTTGAAGTCGTGAAAGAGGCTTATCCAGATCATTTTGCTTGGAAAGAAGGGCACAAGTATCAAGATACAAAAGCTTCTCCTGAAAAACCAATTTGGAGCATGGTCGATGTGAAACTTGTTCAAATTTTCCCCCAAGAAACTTCGCTTGAACAATTACGTGGTGTAAAAGCTCTCGAGGGCCTCGAGTTGCTGCGTCGTGGCAGTAGGCTTTCAGTCCATCCTGTTTCAGCTGCTCACTTCAAAGTGTTTGAACGACTTGCCAAACAAAAGTAAAACCAGTTCTATGTCATGCCAGCATGAACCAGCTCAACGAATAGTAGCACCAGTAAGGAAGCCTCTTCTAGAAAGCCTCCATTGGCTTGAAGAGGATTTGGGTGCCATCAAGTCCGATGATCTCTTCCGACCGGTTCGAATACGAGAAGGTCGACAGGCTGGCACTGTCACACTGAACAATCTCGAGCTTATTAATTTTGGATCGAATGACTACCTTGGCTATGCTGCGGACTCTCGTCTTATAAAAGCTTCTGCCAAGGGGGCCTGTTCTGAGGGCGCTGGTGCCGGAGCCAGTCCACTCGTAAGCGGTCATTCTGCTCTTCATGAATCTCTCGGAAAGAGTCTTTCTTCACTCTTGGATACCGAAGAGTCGCTCATCTTTCCAAGTGGTTATGCTGCAAATACGTCAACAATTGCATGTCTCACTGGTCCTCATGATCTTATCGTGAGCGATGCACATAACCACGCAAGCATTATCGATGGTTGTCGACTTTCCGGGGCGAATGTTCAGATCTATCCACACCGTGATGTCACAGCAGCTGCCAGCCTTCTGAGAAGTATTCCCGCAAGACGACGGCTCATTGTGACCGACAGCCTCTTTTCTATGGATGGCACGATCGCGCCCTTGGCTGACATGGTTCAACTTGCATATGACACCAAAAGCATGCTCCTCGTTGATGAAGCACACGCTACTGGCCTTTTTGGTACTCACGGCAGTGGACTCATTGAGGACGCTGGCATTGCTTCCTCTGTCGCTGTACGAATTGGGACCCTCTCCAAAGCTCTTGGAGGTTCAGGTGGTTTTGTCTCTGGCCACCGCACTCTTATTGAATACCTACGGCATAGGGCCCGTAGTTGGATGTTTTCCACTGCTCATCCACCAGCATCTGCCGCAGTCGCAATTGAAGCAATCAAGCTACTCTCTGAGGAGCCTTTTCGTCGGGAAAAACTTACGGAGAATGCGGACATGTTTCGGCAGAAGCTCTCGTCTCACGGAGTCAATATTGGCGATGCAGAGGCGCATATTGTGCCTGTTTTTGTCAGCACACCACAGCGAGCTGTGCAAATAGCTGCATCACTTGTCCGTGACGGTTTTTTTGTACCAGCAATTCGCCCTCCAAGTGTTCCCACGGGCTCAAGTCTTCTTCGGGTAAGCCTGTCCTATAGTCATAATCAAGATACTATTGATTCGTTGAGTAACTCAATCATCAAATATGTCTGCATGTGAATCAAATAAACCGTTGAAGTGGTGTGTTATTGGTGCTGGCCCTTCAGGGCTAACGGCACTGAAGAATCTCTTGCAGTGTGGCATCCACGCTGAGTGTCTCGAACGTGAAGATAATCTCGGGGGGAATTGGTATTTTGGATCATCATCATCACGAGTATTTGAGTCCACAAAACTGATCAGTTCCAAGTCACTTACTGAATTTACTGACTTCCCCATGCCTCATGAGTGGCCCGCATATCCTAATCACAGACAATGTCTTGAATACCTTCATCATTATTCTGATCACTTTGGTTTGCGAGATCATATTCTTTTTCAGAATTCTGTTGCTCGGATTACACCCATTCAACGGAATCACGTCAGGCACGGTTGGCAAGTGGATTCCGAAGATGGAACAACACGAAACTACGCGGGTCTTATCTTTGCTTCAGGGCACAACCATGAGCCACGATTCCCAGCTATCACTTCCAGCTTT
>CAJQGO010000327.1 GCA_905477565.1 uncultured Planctomycetota bacterium | reverse complement strand
GTCGTCAAAGGAAAACTATTCTCTTTTTGGCTCGTACCACCCTGGCTGGATCTTGGCTTTGATTATCCTCTTGCGTACGGCCAACAGTCGGACGCCGCTCACTACCTTGAACTTCGAGAACATGGTAAAGAAAACTGGATAAAACTATCAGGGATTGATGAAAATCATTCGCAATCAATCCGTTGGCAACGATTGCTTCGTTCGGTTGTCGCCAGTGAAGAAGAGGCCGGTAGAGAAGGTCTCCTGCCAGCAGGTTTTTCAGAAGCAGCTTTCTCACTATGTAAAAGTGACGACATTGTTCTACGGATTTTTGTTCAGCCTCGACCCGAGCGACAATTGCCCTTAGATAATCCTGCCCCAATTGTTCTTTATGAGGCCCGACTTCGTAAACTTGCTGGTGGTGATATTCAACTGATCAAGAGTGAGCATCGCAGGGAAATGGCACCGGTCATTTCTGGAAGTGGTGGTGCGTGATGGGCAATTCATATCGTACTTCCGCTGACCAAAGTTCAGGGGGTGCACTCGAGCAGGCATGGGAAGCCTATTGGTTCTTGCCTGCAGGCAGCCGTTCACTTGCTGTTGTGCGTGTCGTGACGGGCATTCTTGGCTTGCTGTTGTGCGCAACCTACGGAACTGATCTTTCCGGATGGTTTGGGCCTCGCGGCTGGCTGCCCGTTGATTCGGTGATTGCCTGGCGATCGTCTTTTGCCTACTCCATATTTGACGCGTGCGAGACGAACAGTCACCTCTCGGCCGCTTTTTACGGACTAGTCGCTCTTTTTGTCTTTCTTACTATTGGTTTTCTTACACCAGTCACGTCACTGCTGGCTGCTCTTGGATGGGCCTCATTGCTTCATCGTGGTCCAATGTTGGCCGGTCCTGCAGATGACAGTATGGCGATCCTTCTTTGGTGTCTTGTCATTGGCTCTTCAGGAGAACATTTTTCCATTGATGCGATGTTGCACAGACGCCTTGGTTGGCAAGCAAGTCGACCTCGAGTCCGTACTCGTATAGCTGTAGGACTCCTACAGGTGCATGCCGCAGTCATTTCTCTGGCTACTCTTCTTGCTCAACTCAAGGGTGATGTGTGGTGGAACGGCACGGCCGTGTGGTGGATTGCAACACGAAAACCAGGACAAGTGATTGATATTACCGGGTTTCTTTCTCAGTCGGAATATCTTTGCAATATCCTTACACACGGAGTGATAGCCTGGGAAGCATTCGTGGCAGTTGGTATTTGGTTTACATGCTCACAGAAAATCGTTGCGAGAGCAGGCCTTGTCGTATGGCCAATTGTCGGTGTCTTGACGGCTTGTCCTCTGTGGGGATTAGCGATGGCTACGCTAACTATTCCACTCACGCAACTTGTTGAGGAAACTGAGTTATGAATGTGTACTCTGCTGAAATAAATCAGACTATTGCAGCCCTAAGAGCTCTTTGAATTGATCATTATTTAGGACGGTGACGCCGAGTTTTTCTGCCTTGGCAAGTTTGCTTCCGGCTTCATTGCCTGCGACGACATAGTCAGTATTTTTTGAGACACTTGAGGATGATCTGCCTCCTGCCTTTTGGATTGCTTCCTCTGCCTCTTGTCGTGTAAAGCTTTCTAGTGTCCCTGTTACAACGACGGTTTTTCCTGAAAGTTGTCCATCACGTATCTCGCTGGTTTGTGAAACTTCCATAGTCACTCCCGCGGACATGAGCCGATCGATCACTTGCGTGCCGTACTCACTCATAAGCCAGTCATGAACACTTTCCGCAATGACGTCCCCGATTTCATGCACAGCAGCGAGTTCTTCAACAGTCGCTTTTCGTAAGATGTCCACCGTAGGAAATTCTTCCGTAAGAAGTGTCGAGACGCGAGGGCCCACATGACGAATACCCAGAGCATTGAGTACGCGGACCAGGCCACGATTACGGCTATTTGCTATTTCAGCAACTATTTTTTCAGCAGACTTCTTTCCCATTCGCTCAAGTGATTGCAACTGTGAGACATTGAGTGCGTAGAGATCTGCATAATCCTGTACCATGCCAGTAGCGACGAGTTGTTCTACAAGTTTGTCTCCAAGACCACCAATATCCATTGCATTGCGTGATGCAAAGAACTTGAGTCGTTCTCGCTGTTGTGCAGGGCACTGGTTATTTGGGCAGCGTATGTAAACGCCATTTTGCTCACGAATGAGTTCTGTGTTGCATTCAGGGCAATGCTCTGGAAAGCACCATTTCGACAACTTTTTTTTCCGAAGGTGCTTTTCAACACGGACAACATGAGGGATGACTTTTCCAGCCTTCTCAACCACCAGTACATCACCTATCCGAACATCTTTTCGTGCAACCTCATCAGCATTATGGAGGCTTGCACGGCGAACCGTGGTGCCAGCTAATTGAACAGGGGCAAGATCAGCTACCGGTGTCACAGTGCCACCCCGGCCCACCTGAACTCGAATGTCAAGTAACTGAGTCGTCGCCTCAAACTTTTCGAATTTCCAGGCAATAGCCCAGCGAGGACTTTTTGCCGTGTTTCCAAGTAGCTTCTGCTGGGAGAATCGATCAACCTTTATGACGAATCCATCAACCTCGAAGTCGAGTTGGTGCAGCCCTTCAATAAGAGCTGTTCCAGCATCGATAAGGTCATCGAGTGAATCAAAACGCTCGGTTTTGGGTGCAATAGGTAAGCCAGCATTTTTCGCCCACGTGTAGAACTCAAATTGAGAGTCAATGTTCAGGGACTCCATGTTGCCAACACCGTGGCAAAAAAAACGTAATGGACGAGCACCGCATTCTTTAGAATCAAGTAATCGAATACTGCCGGCAGCTACATTACGAGTATTCGCAAAAGGGGGAAGCCCGAGAGCGGATTGCGACTCGTTGAGTGCAACTAATGCAGAGTTTGTCATGAATACCTCTCCCCGCACCTCAACCCGCGGAGGAGGGTTCTGGAGTCCAAGGCGAAGAGGAATTGAATTAATTGTTTTGACATTGTGCGTAATGTCATCACCAACAATCCCATTCCCTCGTGTCGCGCCAAGAACAAGAAGGCCTAAGTCATAGATTAGAGACGCTGCAACGCCGTCAATTTTTAGCTCTAGCACCCAGTGAATAGGCTCATTATTTCCGGACTCTTGTAGATGCTTTTTGGTCCGAGTGCCCCACGCCTTAAGATCTTGCGTGTTGTATGTGTTATCGATTGAAAGCATCGGTATGTGATGCTGCACAGAGTCCAGAGACCCAATCGCTTCGCCACTTACACGTTGAGTAGGGCTATCGGGAGTAATCAGTGAGGGGTTATCAGCCTCAAGTTGTTGAAGCTCCTCAATGAGGCGATCATATTCCAGATCAGATATTTCAGGTTGCGTTTCACTGTAGTAAAGCCGGTCGTGGTACCGGATTTTTTCACAGAGATTCGTGATGTGCTTGGCAACCTCGTTCACAACCGTTTTGTTTCCAAAGGTGAATCACTTTCAGAGTTGCTGTCATCTGTCAGGTGTTGGGGATGACGAGAATTTTGTTTTTTTTGACCATTCACATGATCAACGGCCACTGCACCAACTGTAGCGATGGCAAGAACAATTAATTGCCCTGTGAGAAGGCTTGTTCCGTAACGGTCCATAATCTCTTCGAGAGGGTGTGATTTTTCGGTGAGAGTTGCTTGGGGGCGAATGCCACGTAGCACAGATAGACAGTAACTCGCAGCAGTAATCGTGAAGGTAAATCCGATTACCCCTAGCACGATATAAAACGGGTTTTTTATTTGTCGACTCATGGCCTTAGTATAGCTTCTCAAGCAAATTGATCAGGCAACGTTTGTCACGTACGATCCAAGATTCAACCACCTAGAACCCCAGGCATGTGGCAAGGTTGATTCAAACCAGCGGTATGCCCTGAATAGAAGCTTGTAGGATCAGGGAAAGTTGAAAAGTCTAATCATTGATGCGTTTGGGTCTTTATTTTCCAAATTGGAGATTAAAGGGAAATTTGGTTTGGAAGCACTTAGCGACACTCTTTTGCTACGCCTTGGACGGAACGCCGGTAGCCTTGCCACCCGAAAATTGCCGTTGTTTTGATAAGCCGAATCGCTCTTAAGGCACTAGCGGTTTCAGGATGTGTTTATTGAAGGGCCATCAGCACGATTTTGGATTCCTGCAAAGTCGCATAAGAGAGACTCAGTGACAGATTGTGGGCAACTCCATACCAGGAAAAACATGGACTCACGTATGAGGCGTTCGATTGGATGCCCTTGTACAAAGCCGGCTCCTTTCGATGCAGTGAGTGCGGCCTGTGATGTTCGGGTGACCAATGTGTTTGCTCGTTGCCGAAGTAGATTTCGTTCTTGAGTACGAATGCCGTATGTCGCGGCTTCAAAGAGAGTAGCTTCAATCTCGCAAGCTTCTTTCTCAAGTTCCGCCGTAATTGGTTTTAGGGCATCTCTTCGCAAAGATTCTTGCTCGAGTATCGTGAGTGAGGCTCGAGTACTTCCTACGGCTAAGGCGGTTGTTCCCAGCCCTCCAGTCTGAGGACCAGTTTCCTGAGGGCCAGTTTTAGTTTGTGGTGTGATCTCGGCTTCCGTTGATACATCTTTTAAGTCGATGCTCGATGTCCTGCTCCCTGTCAAGGCAAGCAAGTCCATCGGAGGAGCCACTTGCATGCCGGAGCCATTCATTTTGAGGATGAAGAAATGTGGAGTCGCTTGAGAATCTTTTGAATTCATAGGTACCGCACCTGTAACAAGAGTATGCACACTGTCGGCGCCAGTAACCCAGGGACACTTGCCATTTAGGGACCAGCCCGT
>CAJQGO010000326.1 GCA_905477565.1 uncultured Planctomycetota bacterium | reverse complement strand
TCAAAAACATGGCGTGCATACCTTGGGACATAACAACTCCGTCTACGGTTCAACGCTGTGGATTTATTTCGAGAGTTACCTTTTTGACTTCCCCCGTAAAACGGCTGTTTCGGTGGGGCCCTAGCTGATGTCCAACAACTGGAGACCCTCGATCGCAGGCAACATCAGCCCCCTCATCAATTGAGAACTGACTTGGAATGGTACGGCTAATATGTGCAGAAACAGGTGTTTCCTCATTCACAATCAGATTCACATCACCACCTGCTCCCTTCTCTTTTCCGTCATACCGAAAATCAACAACAATAGTGCTGGAGCCCGGCGGGAGAGGCTGGCTTGATTTCAGAACTTTTCTCTCACCTAAATCGTTGTACAAATAACCTGCGTAACCGTCTTCAACAAAAATGGCCCAACCACCAAAGCGACCACCTTGGGCAAATATCACACCATCGGCTGCTTCCGATATTTCAACTTCAGCAGTTACTCTGCTTGAACAGTTTTTGATACTCAAAAGTGCATTCTCATTAATATTGATTGCACCCGGATACAAGGTGAGGCTTGTGCGATCACCCATTAATGTTGGCCTACCAGCGACCTCCGGCAAAAGACGCTCTAACAATCGGTCGTCGAGCGGAAAGACTCCGTTTTCCAATGCTTCTTGGACAAATTGCTCTTTCATTGCCGCGAGGCGATCAGGGTATTGGCTCGATAGGTCATGCGCAAGACTGAAGTCTTCTCGTGTATTAAATAGCTGCCAACCAGAATCATCTTTGATTTCATTGATCTTCTTGTTTTCCCACGGAAGTTTCACCGTTGCACGAGCCAACCACCCGTTATTATAAATTGCCCGATTACCAATGATCTCAAAATACTGAATTGAGTGTTTTTCTTTCGCATCGCTATTGTCGAATGCATACATCAAACTTGTCCCTTGCATTGGAACTTGACGCACACCATTCACAAAGGTCGGCTCGGCAATTCCTGCGGCTTCAAGTACCGTCGGTGCTATATCAATCACATGACTAAACTGGTTTCGTATTTCACCTTTTGCCTTAATTCCTGCAGGCCAGTGAATGACTGTTCCGTTCCTTGTGCCACCAAAGTCACCAGCTACCTGTTTCGTAAAAGCAAACGGTGTATCAAATGCGATTGCCCAACCGACCGACATATGCGGATAGGTCGCACGGCCACCCCATTCATCAAGATGAGAAAGTTGCTCTTCAACTGTCTCCTGCCTGCCATTGAGCATGTTGCCCCAGTTCCAATTCCCTGTGTAGTTCCCCTCTGCACTGGTCCCGTTATCTCCAGAAATATAAATAACAAGCGTGTTATCAGTCTTTCCAAGATCATCGATTGCACCAAGGAGTCGACCCACTTGATGATCGGTGTACTCTGCAAAGGCTGCGAAAACCTCTGCCTGCCGAGCAAATATTTTCTTTTCATTCTCTTCCAATGAATCCCATGCCGGAATACTATCTGCCGTCTTTGCCAGTTCAGTTCCAGCAGGGACTACACCCATTTCAATTTGTCGAGCAAGAGTCTCTTCACGGAGTACGTCCCAACCGGCATCAAACTTCCCTCGATATTTCTCACACCACTCACTGGGAACCTGATGCGGCGCATGCACACCGGGCGCCGAGTAATATATAAAGAATGGCTTTTCTGGGGTCATCGAGTGCTGCTGTTTCATCCACTCAATTGATTCACGAGTCATGTCATCTGCAAGGTGATAGCCCTCATGGTCCGGAAAGTCTATGTTCGTAACTCCATCGTGCAACGTCGGTTCGTACATGTTCTCCTCAGCCCCAATGAACCCATAAAACTTTTCGAACCCCTGACGAGTTGGCCAGGTATCTTGAGGACCTGAAACAGTTGTTTCACGACCAAGGGTTGAGTGCCACTTCCCAAAGGCTGCCGTGTTGTACCCGTTGAGCCTTAAAATCTCTGCAAGCGACGCTGTGTCATTCGGAAGACGACACGTATTACCAGGGAAACCCGTTGCTATCTCGGGTATTGAACCCATGTTGAGCACATGATGATTCCGACCGTGCCGCAACGCTGCACGTGTTGGTGCACAGAGTGCCACAGTATGAAATCGGTTAAATCTTAAACCATTTGAAGCAAGATGCCCCAGCGTCGGCATCGCTATCGCTCCCCCGAAAGATGCGGGCCCTCCGAACCCAAGATCATCAAGCAGTATCACGACAACGTTTGGCGATCCTGCCGGAGCAGAAATAAGATCATTCTCCGGCATGCGCACTTTTGAAGGATCAACTTCCTGAACGGTTGGATAGCGGACGTCGGCAACAGGAAGATGCTCACGGACGTCACCTTCTCTGGCGGCTGTGGCCTCCTCCGCAACGGTTTTTTGAAAAACACTGAAGACCAAGAAACAGCCGATGGCTGCAAGACGCACCAACTGGATACCCTTAAGAACATTTGTTGACGATAAAAACATTTTCAACCTCAATTGAAAAACCTTAAGACATAGGGCTGGGAGGGTGCCAAAACCATGCTCACCTCGTATTGGCCCGAAAATTTGATCGCTAATTATAACCGTACTCTGTGAAATTCCAGTCTCAGACAACGTGTTGGTGCTAATTTGCAAAAAAATTTATTTCACCAGTAAACTACATGCAAAATCAAAAATTGGAGAACCACAATCGATGAACCGTTCACTCCGGCAGTGTAGTCCTACCTTCAAGACATACACAAAGACGTGTAGCCTTTTATTTTGGATTTCATTGGTTGCATGCAACATTGCATCGGCAGAGGTTCGTCTCCCTCGTTTTTTTTCCGACAATATGATTCTGCAACAGAATCAGACGAATGCGATCTGGGGCTGGGCTGACCCTGGTGAAGAAGTTGTTGTTCACGCAAGCTGGGAAGCCACCACTTCAACGGTCACAGACAGTGAGGGGCGCTGGAAAGTTTTTTTAGAAACGCCATCGCATGGGACAGGCCATTCACTTCGGGTAGCCGGATCAAACACAACTATTATTAAAAATGTTGCTCTCGGAGAAGTCTGGCTTTGCTTAGGTCAATCCAACATGGGCTGGTCAGTCCAAAATAGCTTTGAAGCAGAGGGTGAATTAGCAGTTGACCTTCCAAATATGAGGATTTTCAGGTCAGCCAGAGAACATTGGCACACACCCCTTGAGGAAAATCGTGACAGGCTTTGTGCTTGGAAAGGCTGCACTCCCGAGTCCGCTATGGAAACTTCTGCAGTTGCTTATTTCTTCGGAAAGAAACTCCACCAAGAACTTGGCATTCCTGTTGGCATTATTCAACGGGCATATGCCGGAACACCAATTGAAGGGTGGCTTCCGTGGGATGAACAAAAGAATGACCCCCGGTCGAAAGCCCAGAAAAAGCTTTTTGAAGACACAGCTTTACGCATGGCAGAGAAACGGGGCGAAACAGCTGAAAAAGCACTGGCCGTCTTTGAGACTGAATTAGCCAGCTATAACGGCAAAATTGATGCTGGTGAAACAATGAAAAACAAGTTTAAACAACTCACCCCTCCAATTATTACTCGACCAGCAACACTCGGACATCAGTTTCCAGAGAATATTTTTAATGCCATGGTCGCACCAATTATCCCCTTTGGGATTCGTGGCATCATCTGGTACCAGGGTGAACGGAACTCAAAAAACATTCCTCAGGCACTGCACTATCAACATCAACTAGAGACACTTGTGCGTTTCTATCGCCGGGAGTGGCATCAGAAATCTGACAGTCACATGCCAAAAGATTTCCCATTTCAAATAACTCAACTTCCAAGCTGGCATGCACCGCAGTCTGCTCCTAGTGAAGGTATTGAGTCACCTTGGGTGGCAAATCGTGAAGCCATGCGCCTCGCAACAAAAAATCTTCCAAACACACATATGGCTGTCTCCATCGATACAGGGGACGCCGTAGCCCTCCATCCGAAAAACAAAAAACCAATCGGCATTCGACACGCGACCATTGCTCTTAAAAATACATATAGGAAATATCCGGTTGGTGAAGGCCCACGATATCGTGCTCACAAATTAGAGAAGGGAAGGATTCTCATTGAGTTCGATTCTGTTGGAGCCGGCCTGAAGCCCGCACGCTCGGGACCGCTCAGCGGGTTCGCTATTGCTGGCAGTGATCGTCAGTGGCATTGGGCAGATGCAAAAATCACAGGTACGACTGTGACTGTTTCGTCTCCGGATGTCTTTGAGCCCGTTGCGGTTCGTTATGCATGGGCCATGAATCCCTCACAACGCAATCTACTCTACAACCAAGAAGGCTTTCCGGCATCACCATTTCGCACTGACGATTGGCTACTTTACGATCCAAAAGCAGAAATTGTCGAGGTTACAAAGCCGGAAAAACCAAGTGGTTACATTGCTCACGACTGGGTTCGACCAGTAATGAAGCCTTAAAGAAACGATAGCCTCGTAGAGCTATTCAAAACTTCTGCACATCGAACATGAGATGGGATTTTCAATGAGATTCTTTTCACTACTCCGACCTTTGCGTTTCATTTCCTGTTTCATGGTAATTACGTTGGCGAATCTATTACACGCTGAGGAATCGCGGCGAGACTTGTACAAACCAAGGCCATTTGATGACATGCCCTGTCGAGTCATGACGCCACTCTCTTTTGACCCTGACAAGAAATATCCGGTGATTGTTTCCCTGCACGGAGCGGGTGGCAAAGGAACTAATAACAAGAACCAACTGAAAGACTGGAACCTCCAACTTGCAGACAAACAGAGACGAAAAGATTTCCC
>CAJQGO010000325.1 GCA_905477565.1 uncultured Planctomycetota bacterium | reverse complement strand
TGACCGACGGAGATGGCACACACCAGTGGGAATTCAATGCAGATCGATCACTTTTTGTTGACCGATGGTCGCGAGTTGACCTTCCAGAACGTGCACAGCTACGGGAGGCCAAAGACGGAGCCGTTGTCGCAGACTTATTCACTCAAGACATTTCCGAACTGCAACGACAAAATTTTACGCTACCAATTCGTTTTGCGAGTGTCGGGCGAGACAATCAAACCATGATCTATGGAACCTTGATACGCCCCTCGACTTTCAATCCAGAAAACTCATACCCTGTTATCGAACATATCTATGCTGGGCCACACAACTTTCATGTACGAAAACAGTTCGGTAGCCACGTCTCTCAACGACGTCTTGCTGAACTTGGTTTCGTAGTCGTACAAATCGATGGTATGGGAACCAACTGGCGATCAAAAAAATTCCATGACGTGTGCTGGAAGAATCTTGCGGATGCCGGACTGCCCGATCGCATTGCCTGGATCAAGGCTGCCGCGAAACAATACCCTTGGATCGATCTGTCCCGTGTTGGCATTTATGGCGGTAGTGCTGGCGGGCAAAACGCCCTAGCAGCAGTCTTGCACCACGGCGACTTTTATAAAGCGGCTGCAAGTGACTGCGGATGCCATGACAACAGGATGGACAAAATCTGGTGGAATGAAGCATGGATGGGGAAACTTGGGCCTCACTACAAGCAAAACTCGAATGTCACTCACGCCGACAAACTTCGTGGCAACCTCTTTCTGACAGTTGGAGAACTCGATACGAACGTCGATCCTGCATCAACACTTCAGGTGGTTGACGCCTTAATCCAAAACAAGAAGGATTTTGAATTTTTTCTTGTGCCCAATGGTGGCCATGGAGTCGGTGAAAGCGACTATCTTTTTCGCCGTCGACAAGACTTTTTCGTTCGATCACTCCTCGGTGTCGAGCCTCGAAGATGAAGCCATCACGACAAACTTGCTTTGGAGTTCAACTTTGTCCTTATTACACATCAACTCCTCATTATAATAAATAAAAGCTGTTAACTTCGACTAAGAACGCATCATGTATCGCATACGCTTTCTCCTACTCTGCACTCTTCTTACCACACCAACTGTCACAAGTGGAGAAGAACTGCCTACAGCCCATTCACCCCGTCAGTGGATTTCACTCTTCAATGGAGAAGACCTTTCCGGTTGGACAGTAAAAATCACAGGACATCCTCTCGGACAAAACTTTGCTGACACATTCCGTGTTGAGGAGGGCATTCTGAAGGTGTCTTATGATGGCTACAAACGATTCGACAATCAGTACGGCCATCTTTACACAGACATTCCATACGCAAAGTATCGTCTTCGCATGGAATATCGCTTCGCTGGAAAGATGATGCCGGATGCTCCAAAGTATGTGAATCTCAACAGTGGCATTATGATTCATTCGCAATCGCCACAGAGTGTAGAACTCCATCAGCATTTCCCTGTGAGCCTGGAATTCCAATTCCTTGCTGACGAAGGAAGTGGCAGGCGAGCCACGGGCAATGTCTGCACCCCGGGGACGAATCTGGAAATTGGCGGAGAGTTGATCACGCAGCATATTGTGAAATCATCGGCACCCACCTTTCCCGCACAGGAATGGGTCGCCATTGAAATTGAAGTGCAAGGAAACGAGTACGTGATCCACCGCGTGAATGGTCAGGAAGTCTTGCGGTATGAGCATCCGCAGATCGATCACGAAGGACGAGTCGAATCAACTGACAAACTTTTACAGGCCGGGGTTTCGACCCAACTCAGCTTTGGATTTATTGCCTTACAAGCAGAGGGACAACCCGTCTGGTTCAGAAATATCGAATTACAGCCACTTGAATAGTTTTTGGCCTGACTTTTTCATAAGAGACTCTTACTGTCGGAGATGGACAGTTTATCTTCTTCAGAAAAAGAAGATAAACTGGAGTGTCCAGTGTGCGAGCAGAGTGCCAGCAAACTCCAGAACTATCTTTCATAATTTTTACTATCGTGAGTTCGATGAACGCTGAAAGCTCCGCTTCTCTACCAACTTCTCGCACAGTTTCAAGCCAACCAGACCGGGCTGAAACCACCAGTAATGCACTGACACGACAAACGCATTCTGGTCTTCCTTTGTCGACTTCCAGCCAAGGCATTCTCACACGCGCGGACGCGATTCTTGGACAGGAAGATATCAGTAGTGATGAACGCCACCTGCGCCTTGAGATTGTTCGAGCCGTCATGACCGGCACAGTGATTCGACCATCAGATGACTCACCGGAAATGCGCAACCCTGCCTATTGGGTCCTTGAAAACGACTGCTTTGTGGTTGCCCCTGGGATTCAACCAGTTGAAGCAATTGAAGACCTCTGGGTTCTCCACGGTGCCGATGGGACTCCCATCCCTCGCATCCGTTGCCTGAAATACACCACGTTAATCTTGGTCCAAGGCTTCATCCAATATTTTCGCACAACAGGAAACACCGATGGTATTGATGCCATGAACGAATTCCTGAGACGCAAGGTCATTCCTGATGAACTTCCGAACAAAGGATATGACATTCTTTGGAAGCGTCATTACGAGACAGACCGGCTCCTGCCAGGTGACCAGGTGTGGTTTGATAATCCATTTTTTGAACGTGGCCGTGAATTATTTCGGGAGCAATTCCAGCAAGAAGCCCTTCATGCAGGGAAGGATCCTGACTCTGCAGCGAACTGGGCCAAACTTCGTGCCAAAGCCATCACTGCGGGCGAGGAAGGAAGCAATGCTTTTTATGTAGGCGATGACCACTTTATCCTCGGAGCTGATTCACTTGTCACGGCATTTCGTGGACCACTGCCTTCTGAGGAATCACACTCGCTACCGGCACACGAGCAGGTGTTTACACAGAAACTTTTCAATTTGGAGTGTTTCCGCGAACACATGATGGAAGATAACTTTTCGGTACAGGCTGTTCTACGGGCAGACTCTCACAGCGTGAAGCCCGAGTGCTTTACTATCGAACGGGTACGAACTCCACTCGACCCGGAACACTTTCTTCAATACCAGAGGAAGCATCTTCCTTCGAAAGAATTCAGCGACCTGATTCCGACCATAGCTAGTTCCAACTCAACCCCTATGATTCATAAAGAGAATGAAACACTCTTCGCTACATTCGCGGCAGATTATGATTGGCGGGAGCAGGACCGCGTACGTTTAGCTATTGATGCTACCATGAGGGCAGACCCTGATAGTACCTGGTGGCCTCTTCATAACAATCGCGATGACGACCGATATGTGCTCACAGCCAGGCGCGGTACCGAAGTGCGCAATTTCACTTTAGGCATGCTATGCGGTGATCTTGCCTATGCACGATTATGTCTTTGTTTCACACGTCGATTACCACTTGTGCCGGGGCGACTGCCCGATTCCTTCCATCCTGAATTTGAATTTCTTCGTAATGAGAAACAGTGGCGTGCTGATGGCAAGCCACTATTTGCCATGCAATCGACGCTCTGCAAAGCTGCAATTAAAGAATGGCAGCACGTTGAGGAAACTAAACCTGGCGAAGATGGCAGGAGTCATCGTTTTTCACAAGAAGAAAAAGCGAACTATGTCAGAGCGCTCCAAGAAGAGATTGAGGAACTTACTCGCACCCGTCGCGCGGCCTGTGAAGAAGTGATTTTGCCTTGTCATCCCGCACCAGCAGGCTGGGAAGGCTTTCATGAAACATCTGCTACCTGCCGTGCCGTGTCACCTGAATGATGTTTCGCCTGCGAAAAACATTCTGCATTCATCCGCGGAGTGATGAATACATCGACCACATGCTGCCATTGGCATGTCTCTGTTTTTGGCAGCACGATTCGTTCTGCCAAAGTTTCTTGGCAATCGGAAACGATTGAGCGAAGTCATAGAAAACATGCCTCGGTCGTCACAGAACCATTCAGTCTGTTGAAGAACAATAGAGGTTTTTTTGACATTACCGGGTGAGACTATCAAGAGAGCCGATCTTTGCAGCTGGCTCGTTGCAACATGCTCCGGTACA
>CAJQGO010000324.1 GCA_905477565.1 uncultured Planctomycetota bacterium | reverse complement strand
GTTATCCACCTTCCTGAACAAGACTACAAACACTGGAAAAACTATGAGAATTATCTTGTCCTAAAGGATATCAGTGTCACCAATTTTGAAATTGATTTCGATTGGCGCACAGATCAGAACAGTGGCCTCTACTTTCACATTCCAGATCTTTCACAACTTCAAGATCGGCATCATAAAGAAGTCCAACTCTATGAGAATAGCCTTTGGTCAAAGCCCGAATTTGGTGACCATACTGCTGGAGGAATCATTCCGGGGCATGCACCAACAAAGAATGCGTCAAAACCTGCAAAGCAGTGGAACCATATGCACATTCGTTGTGTAGACAATCAGATTACGGTTTCAATAAATAATGACGTTGTAAACCAGGCCAACCTCAATGAGGGAGCTGCTGGTAAGCGATCCTCACATGGAGGATTCGCTTTTCAAGATCATGGCTATGCGGTCTGGATCAAGAACATTCGATTAAAAATTCTTGATAAAGACAAATGATTCTTTCTTACACATCGAGATTTCTGACATCGAGAGCGTTCCGTTCAATAAACTCCCGACGAGGCTCGACTTTCTCTCCCATCAACGTACGGAAGAGTTCATGAGCGGCTGCCGCATCTTCCATTGTGACACGAAGAAGTGTTCGATTTGACGGATCGAGAGTTGTCTCCCGAAGTTCTTCGGCGTTCATTTCACCCAGACCCTTGAAACGGGTAATCGCCAAACCCTTCTCACCAGCACGTCTCACTGCAGCGAGGAGACCTCGTAGATCATCGAGTCCGATTTTATTCTCACCACGACGCAGCAGATATCGAGGCTCTTCTGTGCCCGTTCGGTCCTCAGGCATGAGGGACTCAATTCCAAATCCCATAGAATCAAGCTCCGTGAGGCCCGCATTGATACTACGGACCTCATGAAGATCTATTACGATGAGTTGATGTTCAGCGGATTCCGGATCGGCTGCGCCACCCCCGCCAGGCTTATTTTCATCAGCTTTTCCAGCCTCTAATTCACCGCCTGTAAGCTTCTCTTTGGATTCAACAAATGTCTCGAGCTGACCCCGACTTGTGAACCAATGCTCTTCAGTTCCAAAAAAGACGTGATACATCGGCAGCTTTTTCGTCTCCGAATCCCGGCGATCGGCGTGGTCGCGCAAGCTAATTCCTCGCCGCTCAAGGGCAACAAGGGCATCCTCTAATCCAGCCAACGTCCGACAAAGTTTCTGCATCTCTTCGCCAGCCAATTCACGCCCATCACCAGGAAGAAACACGCCTTCTCCAAGACCTTGATCAAGCAGTTGTTGTTTCATCTCCTCTTCTGTTTGCACATAATACACATGCTTCTTGTTCCGGACACGAAACAATGGTGGTTGCGCAACATAGACATGGCCAGATACAACCAGTTGATACATCTGTCTGTAGAAAAAGGTGAGCAAAAGCGTGCGGATGTGAGAACCATCAACATCAGCATCCGTCATAATGACGACTTTATCGTATCGTCGCTTTGTGAGATCCGCCTCAGGCCCAATGCCTGCTCCAATTGCTGAAATAACACTACGTACTTCTTCGTTCGCAAGAACCTTATCCTCACGACTTTTATACGCATTGATAATTTTTCCCCGAAGAGGAAGAATTGCCTGATATTCACGGAGACGGCCACCTTCAGCCGAACCACCTGCTGAATCACCTTCGACGAGATAGAGTTCGCATTTGTCGACATCTTTGCTTGTGCAGTCACGAAGTTTTCCTGGTAGACCACCACCCGAGAGTGCACCTTTCCGTTCACGCAGGAGTGCTTTTGCTTTCTGAGCAGCAGTACGCGCTTCGGCCGCCAGAACACCTTTCTGCACAATAGCTTTTGCACTCTTGGGATGTTCCTCAAGATATTTCCCAAGGAACTCACCCACGGCTGAGGTGATGATGCTCTCAACTTCACTATTGCCTAGTTTAGTTTTGGTCTGGCCTTCAAATTGTGGCTCAGAAACTCGCACGCTCACAACAGCTGTGATTCCTTCCCGAACATCATCACCTGTTGGTATTAAATCCTTATAAATTCCTGTTTTCTTGCCATATGAATTCAGACTTCGAGTGAGCGCTGAACGAAAACCAGAAACATGCGTTCCGCCTTCGTTTGTGGAAATGTTGTTCACGTAACTGTGAACATTTTCTGTAAAATCACCGGTGTATTGAAGGGCTATATCCCAGGCGACACCCTCTGTTTCACCTTTAAGACAGATGACATCAGGATGGACTGCATCACTTGACCTATTCAGCCATTCAACAAATTCTTCGACTCCTCGCTCATAGTGATACTCCTCTGTCTGACCACTCGAGGCATCAGTAAAGACGATACGCACGCCCGAGTTGAGGAATGCTAATTCCTGCAGACGGCGAGCAAGGATATCCCAGGAAAATTTCGTCTGCGGAAATATTTGAGGGTCTGGTTTAAATGTTGTTTTTGTTCCCGTTGAAGTCGCGGTGCCCATCTTACGAACAGGCCCAGTCGGCTCGCCACGCTGGTATTCCTGCTGCCAGAGATGTCCATCTCGTGCTACCTCAACCTCACACCACTCAGAAAGAAAATTGACGACTGTCACCCCGACACCATGAAGGCCACCGGATGTCTGATATGCGCCTTTCTCAAATTTTCCTCCAAATTTGAGAACTGTCATCACACCTTCGAGGGTCGATACTTCTCGATCCATCTCTTCTGAGAGTTGCTCATGAATCCCTGTAGGGATTCCTCGTCCGTCATCTTCGACGGTCACACTGCCGTCGACATTCACTGTCACTGATACTCGATACGCATATTCGGCCATACACTCATCAATCGAGTTATCAACAACTTCATAGACCAAATGATGCAGTCCGCGTGATGTGTTGTCACCGATGTACATTCCAAATCGTTCTCTCACATGCTCACGGTCAGAGAGATGCTTCAAGTCAGTACTTGTGTAACCTGCTTCAGATGGATTTTCTGCAGGGGATGGTGCTGATTCAGCCATGGACACCTTTCGCGAAACAATTGAGTGAGTTGAGAAACATTTTTTATGAACAGTTTTTTATGATTCGAAACATATCAATCCTACTTCTGACCTGCTTCGATGAGGAGACGACAACGAATATCTGTAATCCCTTCCGATGGCAGCAATGACTGGAGTTTTTGAATGACTTCATGTTTATGAAATCCCATTTCCTGGACGAGTGCCGAATGCGTTACAAAGACTTCAAGAACACCTCGTCGTACGACACCTGCCTGCGAACCCCCTCGCAAGCTTTCTGGGGCGACACTTTCCCATGCAGAACGTAACGCATCACTGCCTTGCTCCCGGTCATAGCCGGTCCTCGCCATCAACCTCGACAAAACATTTCCGAGGGTTCGTGGGTCTGTCATTCTGCTCGTTTTCCAATGTGAAGACACTGAAGACACAGTGGTTATCCTTTGCATGACGAGGGACTAATCAGCCGCTAGCGGCATAACACAGTACCCGTAACCATCATCAGTTCGATAGACGCACGCACTCTGCCCATCCGTGAGTTCGACATCAATTGAAGTCGCTGGATCGAGAACTCGAAGGAATTCGCTTACAAAACGAGGATCGAGTTTAATTTGTACTGTTTCGCCACTGTGATCAATGGGCATCTCCACACGACTCTGGCCACTTTCTGCAGATTGCCCCGCGAGGACCAATTGTCCGGACTCAAATCCGAAATCAACACCTTTTGATTGTTCACTCGTAACAATGGCTGCCTGTCGTACCGCTGAAAGCAAAGGTCCAGCTACGACTTTGACACACACGGCATCTGGCCTGTCGGGAAAAACATCTCGCCATCGAGGAAATCTTCCCTCGACAAGCCGTGCTGATATCGTGGTGTGTCCAGTGTGAATCAGCACGTCACTTCCTTGGACAGCAAGTTTCACTGGTACCTCTGCATCCCCAAGACTTCGTTCGATGAGTTGCATGGCTCGAGCTGGAACAATCGGTTGAGTCGCTGGCAGTTCACCGCCCTGAATTGACGATGGCCCCTCCATCTTTGCAAGACGGCGTCCATCTGTTCCAACAGCCACTACCGTAGCATCTGTTAACTCGAGGAGAACGCCTCCAAGTGCGTATCGACTCGACTCGTTGTCAGTTGCAAATACCGTTCTGCGAACCAATTCACGAACAAGCGGTGTTGAAAGTTCAAAGCAGGCATCGGCAGGAAATGTCGCCACCGATGGAAATTCAACCGGATCTTCTGCAGGTAAACGAAATTGACTTCGAGCGGCCTTGACGACCGTTGCATTTCCATCGGTCTCAATCTCGAATGTTGTGCCTGGCGGACTTTCCCGGACGATTGCCATTAATCGTACGCTAGGCAGGAGCACGCTTCCTGCTGCTGTTGTTTCTACACCTTCTATTTCAGTACGAATGCCTATTTCCAAGTCCGTGGCTGAAAGGATTGCAGTGGATCCATCGACATCCAATTTTACGTTTGTAAGGACCGGCCTTGTTGACCGAGAAGGCACAACTGCTGCTGCTGTTTGCAGAGCGGCTAGAAGCGGTTCACGAGTACATCGCAAGTTCATGTGGAGGGCACTGTTTCGAGGAAGAAGGCGAAATTAAACCCTTGATCGGTACGCGGATATCACGCAATCTAGGGACCCCTCAATTTACCTGATTTTTGAGTGTTTTACAGAAGATTTATGAGATTTTTTTGGATCAAAAACCACCTGTATTCATGTCTTTTTAGCATCTCCACATGTGGCACAGACAATCACTCCTCTATGTCTTCTACTTATCCTTTCTATAAGAAAAGAAAAAAGTAAAAGAAAGAAAAGTAAGAGGATGATCAGTAGGAGTAATACAGAACATCAATGAATATGATCACACGATAATTAAGGGATACATTCCCCGGTTTTCACGTCGTGTGAGTTGCACTTGAAACATAAAAAATAGAGATTTGGAACAAATCGATGAAAGTACCAAAGCACATATAGAGATGTGGAAGGTTTGTCGGAAATTTGTTACTTGTTCGTTTTTTCAGTCTTTTTTTAAAGTTGTCTGAATAATTGCGTAATGCTGATAAGCAGTCAGAACTCTATCTAGGGCAGGCTCAGAGTGGGCCTGTTTACGGATGAGAACGCGTAAGCCTTCTGACGCATGCATGATTTTGGATTGGTGCAAAAATGTCGATGTGCCCTGATATGCTTCAATCAACAAAATGATGTCACCAGATTGAACAGTTTCATGACACGTTTCTCAGCAGTTCCTTGTGTGTACCAATCGGCTTCTAATTGCTCGCAGGTCAGCGTCTGCTCCCTGATCCTGTTGTAGTATTTTTGTGGTGACTTTCAAGCTATGGAGAATGGTCGAGTGATCTCGACCACCAAAGATCTTTCCAATTTCATGACTGCTTAAATCTGTCATTTCTCGAACACAGTAGATAGCGAAACCTCGTGGCCGCACATGACATCGCCGTTGAGAGCCATCCCGAACATCCTTTTCTGTCACCCGAAAGTGGTTGGCCACTGCAAAGATAATTCTATTGACGGTATCTAGCTCCTTAACATCAATCAGCCGTGAGTTTTTGGTATCGATTTCTCGACACTGAGAAGTATGTGTTCTTTTGGCATACCCCCTTTTTTTCTTTTCTCGTGTCGGTGAGGGGACATTTGGAATGTGAAGTAAAAAACCTGCAGACAGTCGTGAAGCAAGAGAGGGGTGTAAATCAAGAGTTGCGGGATGATTTGGTAGAGTTATGAGCACAAGAGAGGAATGTGTAAGCAGCAGGTCAATGTATTGACCTGTCATAAACTGGTCAGATTCGTTTTTTGAAATACGGTCAATACGGTTAATAACAACCATACTCAACGTATCGTCCGAGCGAGTCTCCATTTGATCATCCGATAATAGAAATTTCCGTACCGGCTGAAGTGATCCTGCAGAGCGATATTTTTTGATCACTTTTGATAGGGAGGATCCTTCTATCCGTGTCCACACCCTGAACGGAATTGTGCTACGTGGGCTACTGGCTGTCTTGTCGCAAGACTGTGTTTCCCACAACTTTATCGCATTCAGTAGCCATGCTTCACATGAATCTTCTTGACTACCAAAGCCGACAACCAGAAGACCGTTTTGTTCTGACGTTGGGCATACTGGTTGTGTGGCTAAAGCAACGCTTTTCTTCATACAAAAATCAAACATTGATCCGGCAAGAAGATCAAAAGACCATGGTTGGATAGACACGGTAGCTGCCATTGGATGGCCACATTGAGGTTCGAAGGTATGTGCGGCCGCCATGCCATAAAAATGAGCCTCTTTCCTTCAGGCTCTCCCCAACGGTGTCAGGCTAGGGAATCTTTCTGCCTTCCGCAATCACATGGGATGATTTGGGCTGACCGAGGAACCCTTTTGGAGAATACGATAGATTTTCCTACATGCTGTTTCGAGATCATTCGCACATGTCGTACGGCCAAAACTGAATCGAATTGCTGACTGAATCACAGGATTTGGAAGGCTCATCGCGACAAGCGCTGGCGATGGCTCCTGAGAACCACTTGCACATGCTGTTCCCGTCGCAACGGCCAGTCCATCAAGATCAGCTGCCATCATAAAAGCCTGTCGGTCAATGCCAGGGAAGGCAATGGTCGAGATGTGCGGGCTCCGTGTTGCGTTCTGACAAATAATGTATGGGACGATACCAACCGCTCTGGCCATTTCACACACGGTGGACTCAAAAGATTCTCTCAAAATCATTAGCCGTGTCGATTCAGAATGTTGCTGTGTAACTGCTTGATGAACTGCTTCCTGGCATCCAGCGATCAAGGCAACAGGCTCCGTGCCTCCGCGCATCGCCAGTTGTTGGGAACCAGAAAAGAGTGGTTTCCATTCAATATTGTGCTTGATAAGGAGACAACCAATTCCGCGTGGACCACCAAACTTGTGTGGCGCGAAGCTGAGGCTGGTAGCTCCAGTATCAGGAAAAGACACTGGAATTTTTCCTACGGCTTGGGTTGCATCGACATGAAGGGTGTACGGTGTGGCAGTGTCTTCCAGCACCTGTTGAATGCCTGACAGGTCTTCAACGGCACCTGTTTGCCCGCAAACGAGTGTTGTCGAAAGAAATATGTCGTGGGCGTTTGCATTTTTAAGACGAGAATGTATTCGGCTGCTGTTATCGAGAGAAAGGAGCCACGCCTGGAGGCCCTTTTTGCAAAGGCAACCATTCTCATCAAGTGGAAGTGTGGTCTGGTTTGCTGAGTGTGTAGCAAGGGAAAGTGCAGCATTTCGGAGGCTTTCGTGGTCTCGTTGGCTCGTCCCGAATGCAGTTTGTTCTGGATTCCTCAGTCCGTGGACAGCAAGATAATTAGCCTCAGTCGCACCGGACGTAAAAATGAGCGTAGCATCTGGACAGTTAAAATATTCAAGTATTTTGCCCCGTGATTCATCCAGTATGTGGTGTGCACGTCTACCCGCACGATGTGGACTCGATGGGTTCGCGAAGCAATCAGCCTGAACCCGAAAAATTGTATCGGCTACGACCGAATGAACAGGTGTCGTTGCCGCGTGGTCGAGGTAAATCTCACGGTTTGACATGTCCACTTCGCTTGTGTGAGGGTTCGCACTCGCCTTATTTGGCTGCAAGTTTCAAATCGGATTCAACCATCATGACAATTAAGTCTTTGAAACAAATAGACGGTTTCCAGCCAAGAATTTCTCGAGCCTTCCTGGCGTCTCCCAGCAGATGATCAACCTCAGCTGGCCGCTCAAACCGAACGTCGTGCTCGACGTAATCATGGTAGTCAAGCCCAACATGTTCAAAAGCTATCTGGCAGAGTTCACGAACGGAGTGTGACGAACCAGTAGCAATAACATAATCTTCTGGCTTATCTTGCTGGAGCATGCACCACATGGCTTTTACAAAGTCTCCCGCAAATCCCCAGTCACGTCGTGCCTCAAGATTTCCGAGAGTAACTGTTTTCTGAAGACCTCGTTTTATTCGAGCAGCGGCTTGTGTGACTTTTCTGGTCACAAAGTTCTCACCTCTTCGCGGACTTTCATGATTGAACAGAATGCCGCTGGAAGCATGGAGGCCATAGCTTTCACGATAATTGACTGTTATCCAGTGACCATACAGTTTCGCTACACCATAAGGTGATCGTGGAGCAAAAGGCGTTGTTTCCCGTTGCGGAGACTCCTGAACGTTACCAAACATTTCAGACGAGGATGCTTGATAAAAGCGCACTTCCTGGCCGGATTGGTGTTGAAACTCACGGATAGCATCAAGCATCCCGAGAACGCCAAGTGCAGAGACTTCGGCTGTGTAGTTCGGTTGTTCGAAACTGATACGAACGTGACTTTGAGCGGCAAGGTTATACACTTCGTGTGGTTGAATATCACGCATGAGACGAACAAGGCTCATCGAATCAGTCATGTCACCATAGTGCAGTTGAAGGCAACCCTCCGATGCAGCACCCCGCTCACATAAACCATCAATACGGGCTCTGGAGAGATGACTTGTGCGTCGAAGCATACCGTGAACTTCATAGCCTTTGGAAAGTAAAAACTCTGCAAGGTATGAACCATCTTGGCCGCTGATTCCCGTAATAAATGCTCGACGAGATGCAGACATGGGCAAATATGAAGTGTGGTACGAAAGGAATCATTCGATGGACTTGAGAACACAAACCCAATCATACTCTTCCTGCCTGCTTTTGCGCAATGGAAAGAGCAGTGCAATTGGCTTTAGGGGTGCCCCAATACAGAATGCACGGTTCATCGAATGGGCAAAAAGAAATACCCCGTTTAACTCAGGGCGTCTGGTCACTTCCAGAAATCATGAGCCAGTTGCAGAAAACCGCTCGTGCGAGTCATGACGACCTCGCACGAGCAGCTCTATATTATTTTATATCCAGCAGTTCCACCACGAAGTGCAACGTTGCATTTGGTGGAATCACAGGTGGAGCACCACGAGCACCGTAGCCAATAGCACTTGGTATCTGGAGTTCGATCATGCCACCCTGGGCAACGAGTTGCATTCCTTCAGTCCAGCCAGGAATGACACCACTGAGTGGAAATTCAATGGACTGACCGCGCTTATATGAGCTATCGAAGACAGTTCCATTGTCGAGCCAACCATGATAATGAACGGAGACAGTGTCCGCTGCTGTTGGTTTTTCACCACTGCCAGCACGTAAGACACGGTATTCAAGTCCAGTCGCGGTCTTGGTGAAACTACTCGGTGCGGATGCGTCAGTTGATCCTGCGCCATCGGGCAACGTTGGAAGAGGAATATCGGCAGATTCTGATTCAGCGGCCATAGTTAAAACACCCACAAAAATAAGAGAAACGAGCAACGCCATGAAACGTTTGGCAACAGCACGCATGGAAACCTCCTTGGTAAGGGACAGCCTAGAATCGTACCAAAAAAACCGCACGAGGGCATCTGGTGCGAGTGAGATCAAAAACCCGGATAGAAAACGGCACCACATACTCAGATGGAAGTTAAAAACCAAGGTGCGTGAAGGGTTTATCACGTGCCCTGAGAGGACGCGATCCAATCCTCAACATCATCTGGTTCAAGAGGGATATGACTGCAGAGATCAACCGGACCATTTTCAGTGACAAGGACATCATTTTCCAGTCGTATCCCAATCCCTTCATCAGGAAGATACAGGCCTGGTTCAACCGTCATGACCCACCCAGATTCGAGCGGTCCGTTGCTGGGAGCCGGGTCATGCACACCGAGACCAAGTGAATGACCTAGGCCGTGCATAAAAAACTTTTTACACGCAGGATTTTCCATGGAGTCAGATTTGTACTCTTCCTGACTGATCAGGCCGAGTGCATGAAGCTCTCCAGCCATTTGGTGTTGAGCATCCCATTTCCATTGTGAAAGGGTTGTGCCAATGACGGTTCTCTGTATTGAACTCTGTAGCACGCGAAGGACTGCCTGATAGAGTTCTTTTTGCCGGGTCGTAAATCGGCCCGTGACAGGAAAAACACGGGTCACGTCTGCCGTATAATTCGCATGATTCGCCCCGACATCAATCAGTAGTAGATCACCCTCTTGGCAAGTACTGTTGTTGTCAACGTAGTGAAGAGTACAGGCATTCTTACCAGCGGCAACAATTGGTTCATAACCCATCGTGGCACGACGGCGGGTGAATTCTCCAATAAGGTCTGCTTCAAGTTCATATTCTTTGACCCCCGGCTTGAGGTTCGCCAGGACTTTATCGAGACCATGTTTTGTAATTGCCACAGCGTTCCGAATAATCTCGACTTCAGCTGCAGTTTTGACTGCACGAAGATCGTGAAGAAGTGGTGCAAGTCTTTGAAATGAATGTATCGGATAGCGATGAATGAGCTGTCGCGCCATACGGAGATCACGCGTTTCAACCTCGAACCCGGCCCGCCCATGTTCGTTGGTATTTAGAAAGATATGATCTTTTTCTACGAGAATGGGATGCAGTGTAGAAGAAAAGTTTTCAGCCCAAAGAATGGTCTCGATACCCGAAATCGTCTGGGCTTCTTTCTTCGTGAGGCTGTGCCCCTCCCAGGTCTCCAGGTTTGCATTTGGCTCTCGTATAAACAGCATCTCTCGATGTGCCGGGTGTGCTGCATCCGGTGCGAGAACCAGAATGCTTTCAGCCTGCTCAATACCGGTCAGCCAGAAAAGGTCAGCAGCCGGCACGTACCGTACAGCACCATCACCGTTTGTTGAGAGTGGATCTGCTGCATGCACGATGGCGACACTATTTGGTGGCAGTTTGGCAGCTATCTGCTTCCTGTGTTCAACAAATAACACTGGGTCGATTGAATCATGTCGCATGAGCTAACTCTACGGTTGGTGAAAACATATGTGGTTATCACCGACGCCGGGAGTCCTGCAATGCTTTCAACTCCTGAGCGGCTCGTGTCGCCTGTTGTTCAACATCCCGTTCTACCTGAACGGCTCGTTTCTGATCTATGCTGAAGCTAGGCTGATAACCATTCCATGAAATGGAAAGAATACCACTCACAACGAGGATTGGCACCACAATAACAATGAGTGTTGCAATCCAACGTGACGTCACGACCTGACGCACGGGAGTAGGCATACCATACGTAACAAGTCCAAGGATTTTCTGAGCAGAGTTTTGTTTAGAGCGTGCCATACAAGAAATTCTCCGAAGGCGAATTGGATGTCGACCATGACATCGATCTGGTCAGAGAATCTAGAAATGCAAAAGCCGTGAAGCAAGAGAACTTCACGGCTTTTACGTCATCTTGTGAGGGAATCCATCTTTATGTCAAAACGTCATAAATTGGGTCACCACCGCCACCGATCTTAAATGGCCTTCCATTTGGAGCAAAATGCTCCTTATTTGGGTCTAGGCCGCAGGCGACTGTAATTGTGCTATTAAAATCTGTAATTCCGACAGGGTCTTCATCAATACCATGACCCTTTTCATCAGATTTTCCATACACAGCCCCGCCTTTGATACCGGCTCCGGCAAGCACATAGGAGAATGCTGCTGGGTGATGATCACGACCGGCATTTTGGTTTATAGCTGGTGATCGTCCAAACTCACTTGCAAGAACGATGAGTGTTTCATTCAGAAGCCCACTGCTATCAAGGTCACGAATGAGTGCGCTGACCGCTTGATCAAGAGCAGGGCCTTTATCTGCCATGCTACCTGCAACGTCATTGTGCATGTCCCAGCCGCCATAATCAACTTGAACGAAGCGGACATCTGCCTCAACGAGGCGTCGTGCCAGGAGCGCTCCAAGCCCAACTTTAGAAGATCCGTATCGTTCTTTTACTTCTTCCTTTTCTTTTGTGAGATCAAAGGCTTCAAGGTCAGTGCCACCCATAAGCTTGACTGCATCTTTATACATCTGGTTGTATGACTCAAGTTGGTATCCCGCGTATCGTTCTCGGAAGCCCGAGTCGATACGATCGGCAAGCGAGAGCCTTCGTTTGAACACGGCGTCTGTCAAATAGCTTGGTAGCTCGGTGTTTTCAATTCCTTTTTCGGGATCAGCGACAGGAACTGGGGTGAGTGAGGGTTCAAGAAATCCGGCACCAGGATGACCATTTCCACCACTATTGACTAATACGTAAGGGGGAAGCCCCTGATTGATCTTACCCATTTCATTCGAAATCCATGCACCCATTGAAGGATGTCGAATACTGTTGAGTACTGGATACGACGTTTGCAGCCAATATCGAGCTTTGGTGTGATCCGCTGTTTCCGTCGTCATAGAGCGGACAACTGCAAGTTTGTCTTGGAGTTCTGCAAGATTTGTCATGTGTTCACCAAAAACAACACCCGGTGTTTTTGTTTTCACAACACCAACGTCACCTTGAATATCCGGCCGATCTGGTTTCGGATCGAATGTGTCAATATGACTCATCGCTCCGCCCATGTAGAAGTAGATAACCTTTTTCGCTTTTGCGGCATTCGGTGCTGCCTCAAGGATACGAGACCATGGTGACATGACGCTCACACCAAGAGTGGAGGCGATGCCAGAAAGAATTGCCCGCCTGGTTTGGCGATTCTCAACATGTTTTTCGTAACGTTTGTGAAACATAGTATGGACTCCTGTCATGTGGACGGCGTGCGAGTTGGTGTGTCTATTTTTGGCTCACTGAAAATCCCGTAATTCTAAAAAACAGCTTTTCAATGAGAATGTTGCTACCTGGTCAATCGATAAAGAGAAATTCACGTGTATTCAAAAGGGCCCAGATGAGGTTTCCACAACCTGCAGCAGGGTTTGTTGCCTGTTTGATCTCTTGTTCAGCGGCTTTCCGCATGTCAGCATCTGGCTCATGGGTCAGCACTGCAAGGAAGATCGTATCAACAGCGCTCTTCATAGTTTTTTGCCGTGAGACTGAATCATAAATCACAGACCCTTGCGATAGCATGGCGTGAGTCATCCATCCATTAAAGAGCGTCAGAATTTGTGGAACTGTAGCAGACCTTCTTGCAGTTTCTATTGCTTCTCGGTCTCCCTGCCCGAATTGACGGAGTAAATGACTTGCTCCACTCGGCTGTGGCAGTTCACTTGCCCGAGCAAGAACTAACCCGTTCAAGCCACAGTTTTTACTGCGACTCCTACTCAATTCTCGATTGTATTCGTTGTAATTTTTGTATGACTGTTCAAATTGTTCGTAGTCCAGGACAGACATGTCAATGCCGTAGACAGTTTGCAGGTCTTGTGCAGTCGGTCGTTGATAGGCCCACTCATTTGTTGCGATGAGTGTGAGCAGTGAATCCCAGAGTTGTTCAGCAGTCATTCGCTTGAGTGCTGGTCCAGCATATCGGTGTGGCTCAGCTGCCGTCGGATCGTAAATGACCGCAACATTCTGATACGTATCTGTTGAAACCAATAATCGGACAAATTCACGTAGGTCAAACTTGAGACGAAGCATCTCATCAGTGAGATGCTCAAGTAACTCTGGAATGGCGGGTATGTTCCCTTCCTGAAAATCATCGATTGGCTCAACAAGTCCGACACCCATTACTTTCTTCCACATACGGTTGGCAATATTTCTGGCAAATTGCCTGTTGTCTGCGGATGTCAGCCAGGCAGCAAAACGAGCTCGGTTATCTTCGTCTTCTGCGTATTCAGGTATCTTCCCCCACAGCACAGACGGTTCAACGACATCAAGTGGCTCACCATCATCATATTGGTAGTCATGTGGTAGCCGAAACTCATCGTCCATGCTGCTTATCATCATCGTTTGTGCACCATAAAAATTCCGAATTCCACCCCCTACCTTTTTCTCATCAATGGCCATTTGCATGCCGTAGCGGAGGCGGGCAAGATTTGGAATCAGGTCATCATCATTTTCGAATGGTGAATCTGACGCGGGAGCACTGTCACTGGAAGAGTCATCAGGCCCAAACGAGGCTTCACCCATTCCACCAAAGAGAACCTGTTTTGCTGAGAACCGGCTACCATTTGTCAGAGCGGCCAGCTTGTAGAATTCCTGTTGGGTCCAGCGATCAAAGGGATGATCATGACATTGGGCACATCCTATTTGTGTGCCAAGAAACACTCTGACTGTGTTGTCTACATATGCTAAAGGCATACCTGCATCACGAAGCTGAAAACCAGTCGCCGGGTTTTCTATAACCCTGCCGTTGGCAGTCAGTAGCGTATACACCCATTTGTCATATGGCATGTTCTCGGCAATGGTTTCCTTCACCCATGCCATGTACGGTTCGAAAAAGAGATCACGACCTGGTCGCTCTTTCAGCCGAAGGATATCCGCCCAGTAATTGTAAAAATGACTGACATATCCAGGACTCTCGAGAAGATCGTCAATCAGCTGACCACGTTTTTTCTTGTTCGTGGAATCACAGAATGCACGAGCTTCATCGATAGTAGGTATACGGCCGGCGAGTTCTAAATACGCCCTTCGTACAAACTCATGATCTGTGGTCTTTTCACCAGGCTTGGTCTCATTCTCATCCCAATAGGCCTGGAGGATTGAATCAATCTGTGCCGCTGCTTGCTCAATTTCCGGTCGCGTGTCGCGATCAATTGGTGCTACCTTGAGCACGGGAGCTTCCGGCTCGACGGTTACAGCCTCAGGCAGCTTTGGGGGTTTCCATTCCTCTTCTGAATCTGGTTTTGCAGACCACGCAGATACATTCAGTAGTGAAATACCAATGCACAAAAACGCTGCAAACAGCCACCGTCCAGAAAAATGTGACGAACCGGACATAAACTTTCCTTCCAAACAAATCATTTTTACGACGCGTCTATAAGCTCACCAAAAGTGCCGTATTTTAGCTCAAATGACATCATGCAGAAAGTGAAACCCTAGTATAATAATGTCATTCTCTGGTACTTATTACGCAAATTAATGGGTTTTTGTTCCACAATCGAGGTGGACAGTTGGAATCATTGCTACTGAGTACCGTCGGCCTCTACGAATCGTGGACAACTCTTTCTGTAAGTCGTCAAAAAGACTCATTTTTGTTGAGCGATTACTGGTGACTCCTTCAATTGGAAGCAGTCCGTAGCCAGGCAGTTCACCTATCAAAAATACTGTTTCCAGACTTTTGCATATCTAATGACACAGGAAACGAAATTGTTTCTCACGAAAACAGCTCATGTTATTGGATAAACATGAATTCCCGGGTGTTGAGCAGTGCCCAAATAAGGTTTCCGCATCCTGCTGCTGGGCTCTGGGCATCTGATTCTATTTCACGACGGGAGAGCCCCAGTTCAGTTACTGTTGGACGTCGTGCCAATATGGATAAGAAGATTGTATCGACGGCACCTTTTGATGTCTTTTGCTTCGCAACATTGTCATATATCACGGACCCTCTTTCGAGCATCGTGTGGGTGGTCCACCCGTTAAACATGGTTAGCACTTGAGGAACTGTTGCACCCTCACTGCTACTCTGGATCGAGTCACGATCACCAACACCAAATTGGCTCAAGAAGTGGCTCAGTGGGAGTGTCTGCAGAGGCAGTTCGCTTGATCGCACAAGTATCTGGTCTTTATAGCCAGCAACAGAGCGGATTTTTTTGGTGTACCCACCACGCCCTAACTCTTCATTATATTTTTTCCAGATTGTTACAAACTCATCAAATTGCGTTGTACCAAGATCGACGGCAGCAACCTTTTTCACTTCCTCAGCTGATGGTCGCTGAAAGGCCCATTCATTGTTGGCAACAAGCGTGAGGGTCGAATCCCACAGTTGTTCCGCAGACATTCGCTTGAGCGCAGGAGCTGAAAAGAGAAAAGGCTCAGCGGCTGTAGGTTCATAAATAATGGCTCGTGATTGCCAGGCCTCCGTGGAGGCAATGATGCGAATAAATTCACGGAGGTCAAAATCTAAACGGAGCATTTCATCAGTGAGATGTTCCAAAAGACTTTCAGAAGCCGGGATATTTCCATCTTGAAAATCATCAACTGGCTCAACAACGCCAACACCAAACATCTTTTTCCATAAGCGATTCGCTATTGCCCGTGCAAACTGTCGGTTGTCAG
>CAJQGO010000323.1 GCA_905477565.1 uncultured Planctomycetota bacterium | reverse complement strand
GCGACCATTTCATCAAAAGTGACATCACGATGTCCTGGATCAGCAACATTACCAGCAATCGAGAGCTGTTTGTTTGTCGGTCCTATCGAGCCTGCAACAAAACGTGGTTTGTCAGGGGTTTTTAGCGTCGCTGCGTCAGCGGCTTCCCTCGCAATTCGACAGGCAGCAAGATTAAGTTCTCGGGTATGGTCTGCGAGACCAAAGTCTGCCAACGCCACGGGTGTAGCGCCAAATGTGTTGGTTTCGACAATGTCGGCACCAGCCTCCAAAAAAGAGGCATGAATTTGTCGTATGGCATCTGGCTGTGAAAGCGTTAAAGCGTCAATACAGTTTTTGAGATCACGCTCATTATCTCGAAAAGGTTCACCTCGAAAACCCTGTTCATCCAGGCCAAGAGCATGCACCATTGTGCCCATTGCACCATCTAAGATGGCGATTCGTTCATTGAGGATGTTGAGAAAATCTTTCGAACGGTTGTTGGAAATCTCCATCGCGCTTTCTGGTCGGTCGTAGGGATAGTTTTGGAATAGGATCGGAAGGCGGCTGGTTTCGCCAAAAACACACCGAAACATACTGGAATTATAGGCCAGTTCATGATCTTGGGATACTGCTGTGCGTTCTATGCGGGGATTGACAGTTGCTCATGAAATACGCCTATGTCTGAGACTTTGGGCTGATGGCCGTGGATGTAGCGGCGGAAATAGAATTCTCAAAAAATGACCACCGGTCCTGTTGGGTAAAACTCTACCGAAAGAGGCTTTACTCTTTAAAGGACTTGCCTTAGTTGAGACGAAAATCCCTTAGGGGAAGTATGGATCTGATTGCAATTTTTCCAACTGTACGGCATATGAAACGTTGTCTTCTGTCAGAAGACAGTTGTCTTGAACCTGCGTGTGCCCCCGAGTCGCGGGGCACAGCTGAATCAGTGGCACAGCGGTGTTCGACATCACAAAGTGAAAATGAGTTGCTAAAACAATACGACGCGGCTTGGCTGGCTGGCTTTCAAGCAGAATCCAATGCCAGCAAGGTGTCGAGTTTCTCGAAAGTGTGTCAGCACGAACGCACGATTCGTTCCAGCAGCAGGAAGGATCGACGAAAACCTCTACCCGAACCGGTGGCAGGCGAGATCAAAAGACGGCATGTGAAGGAGTTGGAATCCACTGCGAAAACAGAAGAAAGACACATCGTGGCTCGACGAGTCGACAAGTCTCGAAGAAATATTCGCCTCGCGGCGCTATATCTGCCATCACTGACGTTGTGGGTCCTGTCGTTTGTTGCGGCAGTTATCTGGCTTGGTGTCTTCTTTGTTGAGCGGCAGCCAGTTCAAGATGGGGGAGTTCAGGGAGTAGGTGCTGTCCGTTTTGCGGAGACACCTCGCTCATCTTATGAGGAAGAAAAGAGTAGGCAGTAGATGCAATTCGATCAGATCGATCAAATCTTTTTGAATCATGCAACACTCCTGAAGCGCCAGGGTGCATTGCACGCAGTGGCTATGGAGGCTGTTAGTGGTCCTACTGCCACCGTTGAAAGTCCAGGCGTGAACGAGCCTCATGGAAACGCTGGTCCAGAACAAGAGCAACAGATGTCTCTTATGCAACCGGAGGCGTGTGAGGGAAGCGTTTCTGATGACGTGCTTGCGATGCTTCTGACGGCAGTTCCTGAGCAATGGGAAACGCTTGCACATCGTGTGGTAGATGCACGTAAAAAAGGCCATCGGATAATCGGTGTTGCTGGCCATCATGCTCAGGAGGGACGGACAACCATCGTACGGGGGGTTGCCGCAGTCTTGCGGTCACTTGGCTGGCAGGTTCGTTGCTTGAGGTCTTCACAAGAGCTTTGGCGCGAGTTGACCCGGGGCTCTGGGATGTGGCAACAGCGCCAGAACCGGCAGGGGTGCGGAGAGTCGCATGGAGAGGAAGATATTACTCTCGTTGATTCAGGTGTCTGGTTTACACCAGGCCCATTTCGGAAGCAAGATATTGCATTCCGTGTTTTTGGTTGTGATGCCGTGCTGTTGGTTCGTCACGTCGATCTGGCCCCCTGCCCTAGTCGGCAGCAATTACTATTGAGTCTCGGCGTTTTTCCAATCGGAGAAGTTGTTACCTTCTCCGGCGATAAAGAATGTGGTCCTACTTCACCGGAGGTGCTGAAATCCTCCTGTGGTGCTTAGTTCGGAGGGCATTGTAATGGTTTTGAAACAGTCGTTCGGCTCCTGTGAATCGCCCGGAGATGAAATACAGCCCATGGAACTGTTGCGAGCAGACAGGGTTGGCGGAAGCGGTACGAGCCAGCCAGCAGCTCGGCACCAGGATGTCAGCTTGTTCCACTCTCAGCGAGCTGCAGTTGCACGTTTGCAGTATGCCGTTGCTCAGGAAGCGAGTCTTGTGATTCTTTGTGGTCCGGGTGGTTCCGGTGTATCGACTGTTCTGAGCACCCTTTCTACAAATCTTGATCAGGTGACACACGTTATTCGGCTTGACTTGAGCACACTCACAACATTTCCCCAATCTGCGTCTCATACCAAAAGTCAAGCGATTGTTTTCATAATCGATAACTGCCATCTTGCGTCAGACGGCACGGTAGGGCACGTCACCAAAGCGATATGGCAGCAATCACCAAGCGCGGCCGTTGTTCTTGGAGGTCGGGGACGGTTGTTGACGCTTTTAGCACGAGATCGTGGTTTGTTAGACAAGGTTTTATTACGGTCGGTTCTACACCCGTTTTCATTCCCTGAGACTTTGGCTGTCGTTCAGTCGGAATTAAAGAGTAGCGGGTTAATTTATTCGGGGAGAGTGCCGGAAGTCATTCATGAAGTGACAGCAGGTATTGCAAAAGATATTTTTCACCTCATTGGTATTGTCCGACTCGTTGGCGGTGGGCATGGTGATCGGCCAGTCGAGGTCGCTGATATCGAGCAGATTCATGAACGACTTCATGCGGCTGCTGCATGAACTTCTTGAGTTCGTAGCACACTTGTTGAAGAAGGCTTCGCTCTGATTGCATGCGGCAGTACTCCGTTCACGTCGGTGTGACCGGGTTTTATCTCTGCTTCTAAGTACATCACAGCGACGATAGGTCGGGTTGTCGTCGCTTCGCGTGCTGTTTGATCATGAGAAAAGTTTCTGCAAGTGGCCGGAATCCGGTGTTTACCTGATCTGGCTCTGAAAACGCAGGCGTCTTTGTTACAACTACGGCCGGTTTGCTAATTTGGGGATCAGTCCAATTGAAGTGCAAGTCGTTGGGCAGTGTTTATTGAGGAGGTTTGGAATGCAGGAATCGACAAAGTCAGGTCAGACTTCACAAGATTCGGTGGTGCCGAAGCAATTTGTAGCGCCATTTATTCTCGTCACGTCACTCTTCGCGCTGTGGGGTTTTGCGAATGACATTACCAATCCGTTGGTCCGTGCCTTCAAAGAGATATTCCTCATTTCTAATGCGCAAAGCAGTTTAGTGCAGTGGGCCTTTTATGGTGGCTATGCCACGATGGCGATTCCCGCAGCGCTCCTGATAAGAAAAGTTTCCTACAAGTCTGGGATTATTATTGGCCTCCTTTTGTACGCACTAGGCGCTGCAATGACGATTCCGGCCAGTTTGATGATGGAATTTAATGTTTTTCTTGTTGGTTTTTACATCCTGACGTTTGGGCTCGCGTTCTTAGAGACAACGGCCAATCCATATATTCTCTCGATGGGGCCGCGAAGTACTGCAACGCAGAGGCTCAATCTGGCACAAGCGTTCAATCCAATTGGTTCACTTACTGGGATGGTTGTTGCCAGTATGTTTATTCTCCCAGGACTTGAGGTGTCCAAATTTCGAGATGCAGAAATAGATAAGCATCCAGAATATAAGACGATGCTACCCAGCGATGTCGATGGGCTTATCACGAAGGCTATGGAGCAGTCTGCAGAGGCCAGTCCAGAAAAATACACCGCAATGGTGTCACACGATTTAGCTGTTGTTCGGACGCCCTATGTGGTCATCGCGTTAGTTGTACTTGCGGTGTTGCTGCTGTTTATTATTTCGAAGTTGCCAGATACGGGGCATGAGGAGGAGCAGATTCATCTGGCAACTCTGGCACGGAATCTGTTCACAAATTGGCAATATGTTGGGGGTGTCATTGCGCAGACGTTTTACGTTGGCGCACAGATAATGTGCTGGACCTTTATTATTCACTACGGAATGACTCTCGTGGGTTTAAGTTCAGCACAGGCACAAAATTATAATATTGTTGCAATGGGCATTTTTCTTGCGAGTCGGTTTATTTGTACCTTCATACTAAAGTACATATCACCAGGCTTATTGCTTGGCGTGCTTGCTGTTTGTGGCGGTTTGCTGACTGCTGGGGCAATCTTCTTGCAGGGTCTCACAGGGCTTTATTGTCTTGTTGGCGTGTCTGCCTGCATGTCAGTGATGTTTCCGACCATTTACGGAATCGCACTTAATGGGCTCAGCCCGAATGATGCCAAATTAGGGTCAGCCGGACTGATTTTTGCAATCGTTGGTGGTGCGTTTATGCCGCGTTATCAAGGAGCGATAATTGACGGAGCCGGCATGACGATTGCTGGGCAGACGCTTGAATCAGTGCGAATTTCATTTTTCCTCCCGTTATGTTGTTTTGTTGTGATCGCAATTTTTGGTTTTGCGGTTGCAGTATGTTCTCCTAAGGCAGTTGCAGAAGCCTGATCGGTAGAACGTTTCATTCCAATAAGAGTCTCCTAATCGGTGAGAAATAATCCATGAGTACAGCCCCCACAGTCTGGAACGGTGTTCTTCCACGAGTTGGTATTCGGCCAACAATTGATGGTCGACTTGGTGGAGTTCGTGAATCATTAGAAGACCAGACAATGAATCTTGCCAAGCGAGTTGCAGAATTAATATCGAGCCAACTGCGGTATCCAAATGGAGAGGCAGTCGATTGTGTCATAGCAGAAACATGCATCGGTGGAGTTGCTGAGGCAAGCGCATGCGATGACTTGTTTCGCCGTGAAAACGTTGGGGTTTCACTGACTGTGACCCCCTGCTGGTGTTATGGTAGCGAGACCATGGATATGGATCCGCTGCGCCCTAAAGCTGTGTTTGGATTTAATGGAACGGAACGACCAGGCGCCGTTTACCTCGCTGCAGTGCTCGCAGGGCACAGTCAGAAAGGAATACCAGCATTTGGAATTTACGGCCGAGATGTTCAGGATGCAGGTGATGCTGCGATGCCTGCTGATGTACGGGCAAAAATTCTTGATTTTGTGCAGTGCGGTTTAGCTGCAGCCTTAATGCGAGGAAAAGCTTATTTGTCGATGGGCGGAACATCAATGGGTATCGCTGGTTCGATGGTCGACTATGCATTCTGGGAGAAGTGGCTTGGCATGCGAGTTGAGGACATTGATATGACCGAGTTCGTTGGTCGTATGCAGAAGGGGCAGTTTGATCCGGAAGAGTACGAACGAGCTATTGCGTGGGTGAAAGAACATTGCGTAGAGGGTGAAGATTATAATAGTCCAGAGACTCAGCGATCCCGTGAGCAGATTGATTCGGAGTGGTCGGACTCCGTGAAGATGTCATTAATTGCTCGGGATCTGATGGTTGGTAATCCGCAGCTTGCGAAGATGGGCTTAGAGGAGCAGGCTCAGGGGCACGGTGCAATCGCTTCTGGATTCCAAGGACAACGGCAATGGACGGATCACTTTCCAAACGGTGACTTCCTTGAAGCTATTCTGAACACGTCGTTCGACTGGAATGGAAAACGATCGCCATACATTGTCGCGACGGAAAATGACGCACTCAATGCAGCGACAATGCTTTTCGGTCACCTGCTCACGAATTCCGCCCAAATATTTGCCGACCTTCGGACATATTGGAGCCCGGAGGCTGTTGCAACGGCTTGTGACGGTTATCAACTGCAGGGAGCTGCTGCTGACGGCCTTCTGCACCTCATTAATTCTGGCCCCGCGGCACTCGACGGGACGGGGCAGCAACAAGATCAAAACGGTGCGCCATCCATGAAGCCGTTTTGGGACATAACAGATGATGAAGTTGCAAAGTGCCTCAAGGCAACAACATGGCACCCATCAATAACTGAATACTTTCCAGGTGGTGGCCTGAGTACTCGATATCGAACCCTAGGGGATATGCCAGCCACAATGACCCGAATTAATCTTGTGGCAGGTCTTGGGCCAGCCATTCAGATTGCTGAAGGGCAGACTGTTGAACTCCCAGACTCAGTTCATGATGTGCTTGACCAGCGTACGAATCCCACGTGGCCAACAACCTGGTTTGCACCAAAAATTACTGGCCGGGGAGCATTTACGTCGACGTATGAAGTAATGAATCACTGGGGAGCAAATCACTGCGTGATGACTGCCGGCCACGTTGGGCACCTGTTTATTACGTTGGCATCTATTCTTCGAATTCCTGTTTACATGCATAATGTGCCGGATGATCGAGTCTTTCGGCCAAGCACTTGGAATGCTTTTGGAACAGATGACCTCGAAGGAGCAGACTTTCGTGCCTGCAAGGCATTTGGTCCGCTCTACTCTCGCGCCTAGAGATCACATGGTGGTCACAACGCAGTGTGGGTAACAGCACCTCTGACGGACAGGGTAATACTATGTCAACAACAATATTGGAAACGCTCCTCGAACTTTCTCATTTTCTTGGTGAAGAGAAGCGTCAGTTGGCGATTCTTGGTGAAGGAAACACATCTGCGCGTGTTGACGAGCAGACGTTTCTGGTGAAGGCAAGTGGAAGTTGTCTTCAGACACTCGCAAAAGATGATCTTGTTGCCTGTCGATTTGATGCCCTGCTCCCGATGCTTGGGCAAGCAGACATTGCAGATCAGGTCATTGAAGAATCACTGTTAGCGAGTCGGGTCGATACATCTGCAAAAAAGCCATCTGTTGAAACTCTCTTCCATGCGTATCTTCTTTCGTTAGAGGATGTTCATTTTGTAGGACATACGCATAGTATTGCGGTCAATCAGATTCTTTGCTCACCACTTGCAGGTCAATTTGCAAATCACAGACTTTTTCCTGATGAGATTGTGTGCTGCGGGGTTCGCTCGGTATTGATTCCCTACACTGATCCTGGGCTGACGCTTTCGAAAATGATTCGTGGTGAAACCGATTTGTTTTTGAGGGAATATGGTTGCGCACCGCGGGTGATTCTCTTGGAGAACCATGGCATTATCACTTTGGGCAAGACAGCGGGGGCCGTGAAGGCGGCGATGCTTATGGCTCAAAAAGCAGCGGAGATATTTGTAGGAGCAGCCGCTTTAGGGGGGCCTGCGTTTATGAGCCCAGAAGATGTCAGTCGTATTGCAAATAGAACTGACGAGCACTATCGACAGCGTGCATTAAAGTTATAGGAATGGGTTTCTTGCCGAAGGAAGCCATTTAAGATGATCGTGGGAAATCGTGTGTTCTCCTGATAGAGCAATAAAATCAGGAGGCTACACTAGTAGTCCTTGTTGCAATGCTGCCATGAATCCATCCTACTGTCCTCCTTCTGGTAACAGACCGTAGTGAGTTAATTCATTAGGACACCTTTGTCCAGGATATTCAGTGTTGTTTGTTTAGGTATGGAGTTACATGATGAGAATTGTCGCATTTGTCAGCATGCTGACGGCGATTGTGCCGCTGAGTTTCGTTTCCACATGTTTCTCTGCTGAATCGGCGGGGACCCAACCTGACATGGATGGCTTATGGGGATCTCGTGTTGTGAAACTACGGGCCGAGGACGCCACGCGAGGGCAGCTTTTTGATCAAGGCAACTACGCCATGTTTATCCATTGGGGACTGTATTCCCAACTTGGCAATAAGGTAGACGGTAAAACCTATTACGGCATTGGCGAATGGATAATGAATCAGCGAATGGCGGGTATCCCAATTGCTGAATACAAGAAATTGGCAAAAACATTCAATCCAAAAGATTTCGATGCTCGTGCTATTGCAAAACTCGCTCGCGATGCAGGGATGAAGTACATCGTCATTACTGCGAAACATCATGACGGTTTTGCGATGTATGAATCGCAGGCATGCGATT
>CAJQGO010000322.1 GCA_905477565.1 uncultured Planctomycetota bacterium | reverse complement strand
ATTGTTTTTTGAGGCGGAGTTTCTTCTGAATCTTCGGTGGCTGCAGCCTGGCTTGCATATGTAGCCTGGACTGGCTTCCTGACAATCTGTTCCTTTTCCTGCACTTCTGGTTGCGAAGAAAAAGCGCTAAATGGTTTCTGGATAGCAGCCAGCAGTGGATTGATGGATTGTTGAGCCGCTTCTGACGTGGCTGAGGATGGTTCAGTGTTTTTTTCAGATTTTGCAACCGTCTGTTGTGATGCGGTGGCTTGGTTCGGGGTTGCTTGATTCGGGGTGGTTGCTGTGGCGTTGAACGACTGCGTTGAGGACGCGACGGCTGCCCCGGCTGCAGCTGGCAGCCACGGTGATTGGGCCATGCTTCGTGGCTCTGCGTGTTCCGGTTTGGGGTCTATCAATGAGGAAGAACCGGTGCCTTTGGGCGCGATCGGTATTTCCCGTGGCGTTGTGTCAAGAGAGGACGCGATCTGATTTGTGGCTGCTGGTGTTGCTGTCTCTGGGTGTAGGTGCCCCACTTCTGGCTGCCATGGTGTTGTGGCTGCAGCGATACTTGCTGGGATTGCTGCTTCAGTTACGACGGAAGGCTCTGGTGCTGGATGCCAGGGCGCTGTTGTAGAAACTGGTTCGTCAGCATTGGCTTGAAACCGTGATTGCTGTGTTTGTTGATTATTTGCGGCAACTGAAGCCTGCACTGCAACTGGCTGTTCAGACGATGGGAAACGCGTGACTGAAAGTTTTTCTTGGGCTATTTCGTCTTGTGAGAGGGCTTGATTGACGGTTTCTTGACTGACGGTTTCAGGAAGAGAAGATTCGGTCATTGCAAAACTGGATAGTCCACGAACTTTAGCCGCGATACCACTGACAGATTCCGATGCAGTAGTTGGACCAGTAGCTGCACCATCAGCGAGAAGAGTGCCAGCGGTAGAAAAGTCGGCCGAAATTTCTGGTGTCGTAGCAGTGACCGAGATGGCGTTCTCGAGGCTCGATGACTGGCCGGCAATCTGTGCCCCAGTGCTTGTTTGTGGTAATTGCCGGGCAACTGTTGCAATGAACAAGGCTGTGGAACTCGGACATTCAAATCGAGTGATCACTTTCCCATTGGTGTCGAGAATGCACCCACTTGGAACATGTTGAATGTGAAGTTCGTTGGTTATGTCAGGATGCGCGTCAACGTCGATTAAAACGCACTCGAAACATGCAGACAATAACGATACCGCGTCAGTATCAGTGAGAACATGTTTACGAAGTTGGGCCGACGCCGGGCTCCATTCTGCAGTGAACATAACTAAAACTGGCCGCTGTTGTCGCGCAGCGACGGTCTGAGCTGCAGGAATCGATTGGTGCAAGGTAAGGGAATGCGGTTCTTGCCCCTGTGCTGGGAATGCGCACAAGGCGAGACAGCATATGAATGCAGAAAGTAAAGCGGATGGCTTGAGCACACCGCGCTTCAACGTACCGAATCCAGGTGCCTTCAAAAACTGTTGTGACTTGCTTTGATACAGGTGTGTCAGACTAATTCCGAACATCGTTGGGACCTCTGCATAAACGTTCTCCGGCCGCTTCGGGCGACCATTGTTGGTTGTATCGGTCAAACGCTGCAGATAAATCAGAGAAGATTTTCCGAAAAGTGAGGAGTTTCCGCGGAAATACTCAAAAAGACTTCACTAGATACTCCAGGCGACCTATTTCCCGGGTTTGCGGGCGATGAATAGGCTACTTGACGAGTCCTGCTGTCGTGTGGATACTTTGTGCGTAGTGATACCCATGTATCGCGACGGTGCGAACGGGGCTTCCTAAGGTGTAGCGTGCCTGGGGTGATCATTTCGATTCTTTCACAGGTTTTTGCCTCAGAATCTGAAATGGATGCACAGAGTTTCGTTCGAAATCGGTCGAATCCGTCAAATGTGGCGGATGCAACTGGGTGGGTTGGAGAGGGCGTCCTCGTGAGAGAACGTGCTATTCCGCCAGAGTCGGCGAATTGTTGATTTGCCCATCTCGGTGCGTTCGACCTCATGGTTTTTGCCTAGGGATATGTGTTTCCCTCTCGATATCGCCCTGGTGGTACGGGGCGGATAAGAAACGGTTTCTACCGCAGAACGAACAGCTATTCGATTCATCACATGATTGTGTTTTCTGCTTGGCAGGTAGCCCATAAATAAGTCATTCAGGTGAATCGGCAACTCGACGTGATTGGTGATTTCAGAACGTGGCTGGTGGCCTCGTGGCGGAATACTCCCCAATGGGGCAGTTCAAAAGTAATACACACATATTCTGGTCAAAACGGCCAGAAATGTAGTTTTCGGAGCATGAAAGAAGAATATGGCAAAGCGTAGACGTTCCCGATCAGGTGGTCGTTCAGGCTATGGCGGTGGCCAAGGTGGCCAAGGTGGCCAAGGTGGCCAAGGTGGCCAAGGTGGCCAAGGTGGTCGTCGCCGAAGGTATCGACGAGGTGGTGGCGGACCGGTAGCCGCTGGAGCAGGTGCCGTCGATATGGAAGGCGAGGGCATGCGGCCGCCAGAGCCCGAACCAGAGGTTTCCGAG
>CAJQGO010000321.1 GCA_905477565.1 uncultured Planctomycetota bacterium | reverse complement strand
CGAACCGTGAGACAGATCACTATTCTGTTGACGTGCATATGATTCCCAAGAAGTTGGATGAGGAAGTGGCTCGCCTTCACCTGGAAAAGCTCGGTGTCAAATTGACTCGGCTTACTAGTGAACAAGCCGACTACATCAACGTTTCAGTTGATGGTCCATTCAAGCCGGACTATTACCGCTACTAGAAGCCTCTAGAATACTTTTGAAAAGGCTGCAGGATGTTCTTCCATCCTGCAGCCTTTTTCTTTTTTTGGATAGCTTCCCGAGAGTGTGTTTCATGTGAAACAACATTCGTCTGCATTGACGTACAGGACAGAGGGAATGCTCAACAGCACGCTGTCCTGTGTTTTATTGAGCGGTACAAAAACTGTTCTGGATGTTCGGCCAGAAGGAACACGCCCTACCGAGGTACTGCACGCCAACCCATTTGAAATCAAACTTGGCAATGTCACCGACAAGCGGTACGCATCGCACCAAAGGAGTATGGCAATGCTCCAAGCTCCTCTGGTGACCACCAAAACCTCTATTCATTCCTTCCTTGTCAGGCTGTCAGAGCAGGTGAACTCACTCAAGCCATTCCCAAAGAAGCAGTATTCTTTGAACCAGATCACAGCGGAACAAGAGAGTTCACACACCTCTAGCAATTGATCCAAAAAGAGAATCATCCTGAGGTGTTCACCCCTACGACTCATCAACAAGTCTTGCGAGGCTGAACCGATCCTGAAAAGAACAGGAATTACGGACAGGCGATTGTTTCTTACCAGAGCTTTCGCTGTCAAAGCCTCAATGCCCGATATGCTTCGACGCTGATGGCACTACAGCTATGACAAAAGACCGTGGGCTGTCCGCTTACGTTCTTTCCAAGGAGACCGGTACCGAATCATGGCTCAGCCCACGTTTGAGAAAAGCTGCCGGCCGGCTATCTGACCTTTTGTCTTCTCCTACTCAGATGGCTTGTCATTGTTTCAGTCCTTTTTCTAGGCACCTGGTTCACCCGTACTCAGCGACTTATTTCGTAAAGACAGTTCGTTTCACGTGAAACAGGTAAGACTCGTAGTCTGCGCAAAGTTCGTCGGTTTCACGTGAAACACCACCCACGGAAGTCCGATGATGACGAACCCACCGGTTCGTGCCGATACACCGAAAGCACGTGTTGTGCGTTGCAAAATCATTTGTAGGAATACGCGGATGGGCCGGATTGTGTGTGTAGCAAATCAAAAGGGTGGCGTCGGGAAGACAACGACTGCTTCGAACGTAGCAGCCGGACTTGCCAAGGCGGGCATGCAGACATTGCTTGTTGATCTCGATCCCCAATGCAATGCAACGACTGGACTCGGTGGCGTTCCGGCTAAGACACATCCGCTGGTATCGGAGGCAGCTTTGAGCGAGAACGTTGTGAGCACAGCAGTCACGAACCTGTCGCTCCTTCCAGGCAGTCGCAGTGTTCGTGATGTGGAGCGGATAGCGGAACAGGCACGCGCCGGTTCAATGGTTCTCTCAAATCATCTTTCATGCGGACTCAATGCGTGGGACTACTGTCTGATTGACTGCCCCCCTTCACTGGGGGAGCTTACTCGTACTGCACTTGCCGGTTCAACGGAAGTACTTATGCCAATCCAATGCGAGTATTTTGCGCTCGAAGGATTGACCCAAATGATCGAGGTGATCCGAGATGTTATGGCCGATCAACCTGGCCGGCTTTCCTTTAGTGGCATTGTGCTAACGATGCATGACGCCAACCTGGAACTGACTACTGAGGTTGAACGAGAAGTTCGAGATTTTTTTGGTGAAATTGTTTTTGACACAGTCATCCCACGGGATGTCACTGTATCGGAAGCACCGAGTCACGCATTAAGCGTACTCGACTACGCACCACGCTCTTTGGGAGCACGGGCGTATACAGAATTGTGCATGGAGGTACGCGACTGTGAGTAGAGAACGACGGCTAGGGCGGGGTCTGGAAGCACTTCTGGGCAGAGCTGGAATGGATCAGTCTGTACCACCAACTGATGGTACAGGTGCGTTGGCTAGTCGGCCAGAAACTCCTGATCGTTCACAATCAGCAGCCGCGCAGCTCATCTTGCATAAGGCTGAAGACCTCGAACAAGCTGCCGCCGAACTTCCTGCGAGTGAAATTTCAACTGCTTCCATTGATCCAAATCCTTGGCAGCCTCGCAGTGAAATGTCTGCAGATGATCTCATTGATTTAGCAAACAGCCTTGAGGAGCATGGACTTGTTCAGCCCATTGTTGTGCGATCAAAAGATGATCGATATCAACTGATCGCTGGCCAACGTCGTTTAGCAGCAGCACGTCGCTTAGGTTGGGAAAATGTTCCGGTGCGTTTGCTGGAAGTTGACGACCGTCAGATGTCCGAGATTGCAATCGTCGAAAACCTCCAGCGTCGTGATCTTGACCCTCTTGAAAAAGCAACAAGTTTTAAGCAATACCTCTCTACATGGGGTGGCACTCAAGAGGAACTTGCGAAAAGGCTGTCGGTCGATCGTTCGACAGTCGCCAACTTAATTCGTTTGCTGGAATTGCCCGAAGTTGTTCAACAAAAACTTCGTGCCGGTAAAATATCAATGGGCCATGCCAGAGCACTTTTGCCATTGGGTGATGAACACGAACAGATAACGCTTGCTGAAAAAGTGGTAACGCAAGGGCTGTCTGTTCGTGCTGTCGAAAGTGAGATTCAAGAAATACTTCGGGCTGATGAAGTTGAAGAGATCACAGGATCTTCAACTGCTGCCGTACATGATCCACAAGCCTCCGGAACAACAACGAAAAGAAAGCCGGGGCGTCCAGCTTCACGGCGTTCGAGCCAAATTGTTTCGCTTGAAAATGAGCTTCGGAGGGCTGTTGGTACAAAAGTCGTGATTCATGCAAATAGTAAAGGAGCAGGAAGAATTGTCATCCCATTCGGTAGTCCAGAGGAATTTGAACGCCTGCTGGAGTTCCTCAAAGACTAAAAACGTGCCTTGTTCCCGGGATTTCTCTTTACTACTCTGCCTTTTATCAGTCTTGGCTATACTCTGAGA
>CAJQGO010000320.1 GCA_905477565.1 uncultured Planctomycetota bacterium | reverse complement strand
GTGTCATAACGGTGCCGGTTGCAGATAAAGGGAACACCGAGCATGATGGCATCTTCAGCAGACTAGGCAACCCGTTTTTTGGAGCTTTTTATCAAGATGGCCACACCTTCCTCACAGGGCTCACCAAACCCCGCTGTTGGGATCATCATGGGCAGTAAATCAGACTGGAAAACGCTTGAGCGTGCAGCAACCACCCTCAGTGAGCTTGGTGTTCCCCATGAATGCGAAATTGTGTCTGCTCATCGCACCCCCGAGAAACTTGCTGACTATGCCCGTACCGCTGTTGAACGAGGGTTGAAGGTCATCATTGCCGGTGCTGGAGGCGCGGCCCATCTTCCGGGGATGGTGGCAGCGCAGACGCCATTGCCAGTGCTGGGCGTTCCAGTGGAGTCGGCTGTTCTTCGTGGTGTTGATTCCCTGTTATCGATCGTTCAAATGCCTGCAGGCATTCCCGTTGGCACTCTCGCAATTGGTGGCGCCGGTGCTGCGAACGCAGCACTCCTCGCGGTGTCCATTTTGTCTTTGAATGATAAAGACCTGAATGATCGGCTTTGTTCGTATCGTCAGTCACAGACGGATCGCGTTCTTGCTGACGGACTCCCCCCTGCCAGCCAATCGTAATCATAAACATGAGATAGCTTTATGGGTATTGATTCTGACCAGATTGAGCCAATCATGCCGGGGGCCCTCCTTGGGGTTCTGGGAGGCGGTCAGTTAGGAGCAATGTTTGCGGTGGCTGCTCGCCGTATGGGATACCGTGTTGCTGTCATCACTGATACTCATGAATGTCCTGCTGCTCGTCATGCGGATCGACTGCATGTCGGCAGCTACGATGACCCCGTTTTTCTGGCAGAGGCAGCGGAAGGGCTTGCTGTTGTCACATTTGAATTTGAAAATGTACCTGCTGCGGCCGGTGAGGCCTTAAAGGCTGCTGTTCCAGTTCGTCCTCACCCTGAGGTGCTTTTCACAACACAAAGCCGGGAACGGGAAAAAGCATTTCTTGTTGAACGAGGTATTCCGTGCGGACGGCACGCGGTCGTTCGCACCGAGGAAGATTTACAACAGGCAGTCAAGAACATTGGTTTACCAGCTGTTCTCAAAACAGCAGCATTTGGCTATGACGGAAAAGGTCAGCGGATGCTGAAGGAAATGGCAGACATTCACGACGCGTGGGTGAGCCTTGGTGAATTACCTTGCGTCCTTGAGGAATGGATCGACTTTCAATGTGAACTGTCAGTGGTTGCTGCGAGAGGGCTGGATGGAGCCGTCGTTGCCTTTCCTGCCATACGGAATGAACACGCAAACCATATTCTTGATGTGAGTTCCTGCCCTGCGGAGTTGCCGGCGGAGGTCTTGGGAGAAGCAGAGCACCTCGCCGCGACAGTTCTTTCAGAACTCGGCGTTGTTGGTGTGGCGTGCGTGGAATTTTTCCTTGCAAAAGATAACAGACTGCTGGTGAATGAGATTGCGCCCCGGACTCATAATTCAGGGCACCTGACAATTGAGGCGTGTCCTACCAGCCAGTTTGAACAGCAGGTGCGAGCGATCTGTGGATTGCCACTAGGCGAAACAGCTCCACTCGCACCGGCAGCTATGGCAAATCTTCTCGGCGATTGTTGGCAGTCAGGTGAACCGATGTGGGAGCGTGTTTTTGCTGTTCCGGGCGCCGGTCTTCATCTTTATGGAAAAGCTGAGCCAAGGCCCGGCCGAAAGATGGGCCACATTACAGTGACAGCCAACACAACGGACGAAGCCAAGGCGTTGGTGCGTCAGGCACGGCAGGGTGTCGCTACTCGGTAAGTAAAAAGCAAGACAGAAACTGGGCTCACTGCGGCTTCAGTGAACGACCTTTCCACGATGTTTTGATTCCCAGTATGCGGCGGCCCAGGGCAAACCACTGTACTGTCAGGAATATGCCCACAGCGAGCGGATGAAAGCAGACACTGCCAGTCGATTGCCGGAAACGACTAAGCGTCATGATTCGCGGGAAATAGCTCAGCGCGAGTCCGGAGAGTGTTCCAGTCATCGTAATCCAGGATTGGCTGATGCCAGTAAACATGCACGCCAAGAGAAGTGTCGGTGCAACCACACCACCACCAAGCAGTATCGTGAAGGGAACGATCGTCTTGGGGGCCCCTATACCTTCCGTGGCATTCTTTGTGATGCCCTGAAGAACGTCTCGGTTTGTTTCGTACATTCGGCACGACGCAATGTCACTGGCGTCAAAAATGTCTGTTCGAAGACCGGCTTTGCGAAAAGCTCTTGGGAGCATGATTCCGTCGTGAAGCGATGACTTGATTACGGCGTGTCCTCCTGCCGCGTAATAGGCTGAACGAGTTGTGATGAAGAGTTGTCCACAACCTGCCGCCAGAGACGGGTCATTTGAAAGCCGGCTTCGTGAAAGAGGCAGGTAGCCGAGTAAGACAAAATGAATTAATGGTAGGAGAAGCCATCCGGCTACTGTCGGTGTTTCCTGGTGCGGGAACCCACTGCCAAGATCGATTTTCGACTGGTTTAGGAAAGCAACGCTGCGTGCGATTGCGTCCGGCTGAACGGTTACGTCAGCATCGAGAAACAGGAAAGTGTCAAAGCGAGCAGACTCGGCTAGCTGGTAGCAGGCGTGCTGCTTTCCACACCAGCCCTGTGGGAGCTTTTTGCCATGAACAAGTCTCACTCGTGGGTCGCGGTCGCTCCATTGCGACACACGTTCTGCTGTTGAATCTGTACTGGCGTCATCAAGTACAACAAGTTCAAGCTCAACGCCCTGGCTCGCCAATACGTTGCGAATAAAACCATCGAGAACCCGCTCTTCGTTACGGGCAGGCACAAGTACCGATACAGGTTCTGGAAATTCGGCTTTTGGGCTCGTGCGAAAGATTTTGAGGTTCTGCCACGTGAGGACAGCAGGAATGGCGGCAAAAACACACGCAATGATTGCAGTGACAGAGAGCGCAACGTCCATTTCGGTCACGATGGCTCCTCTTCATGCGCCGGGTTGAACGTTTTCCCGGAAAGAGAGGCGCGAATTCGTCGAATGATGTCGTACGCACCTCCAATGCCAACGGTCCCTGATGCCAATTCGGTAAATGCGTCTGGGTTTCGAGAAATTGCAGCATCTCGTAATTCGTTTTGTGTTTTCTCAAGCGATTCTTCAAGAAGCCGGTTCCAATTGTCGGCGTCGTGTTCGCTATGTTGATCGATTCGATGGGGAATGCCAAAAGAAACGATCGCCTCGGGCAGTCGTTCATTCCAGAATGGATATTCAAGCGCGAAAGGGATAATTAATCCACGTTTCGCAACGGCTGCAGCGTGGCCGACTCCAGGCTTTATGGTGACGGGTCGGGTACGCGGGTCAACAAAATTTCCTTGGGCCGTAACCCAGAAAAACACATCTGGCCGTTCAAGAGCAGCCTTGGCGAGTCGTAGGAAGCGAGCTGCCCCTTTCCATGAGTCTGGTTCAATTCCTAGAAAACCGATTCTTTCAAGAAAGGAATATCGGCCTAGCGCAGTTGAATCAATCGGTCCGTAGTTCAGTCGATCAGGAAACAACTTTTGCGCAACTGAGAGAAAGATCAACGGATCCCACCAACTTGGATGATTTGTATAGAGCAGTACCGGCTCGTCGATGATGTCCGGAATGGGCGGTCTTCCGTCGGATGGCTTTAGGAGACGAACGGCATGAAAGTGTCGTCGGATATATCCGCGGACGTACCACATAAACCAGCTGTGAAGATGTGTTGCGTATGGTGGGAGCGTCGCGTCGCCACGCTGACGTGAAGGGGACGTTTCTGAAACACCCTCTGGCCTGTTCACGATGCCACACACGTAGTCTGGTTGATTGCTCCAATGGGTTCGACAACCCGATCTTGGTCGACACAGTCGCCCGCTATCCACCCAGACATAAGTACCATTGGCATGCCTGGCCCTGGGTGAGCAGAACCCCCCGCCATGTAGAGCCCTTCAACGTCGGGTGATCTATTGGCTGGCTTGAAAGCACCGAGGAACCGTCCGTGGCTTGCAAGACCATAAATCGCGCCGTCCAGAACATGGTAACGATCCTGAATGTCCTGAGGAGTAAGTGCTTTTTCAACAACGATGTGCTGTTCAATATCTTCAAGCCCAGCCGTCTGCTTGAGTTTCTCGATGATCCGGTCTCTGTAGGCAGGCAGCATGTCGGACCATTTATGATGGGGTCGAAGATACGGGGTGTGGACAAGCACGTAGAGAGACTCGCAGCCCGGCGGTGCTACCTCAGGCTCAGTGACCGCAGGTGCACAGACATAACACGTTGGGTCTGGTGCTGGTTCACCTTTTCGGTAGATAGCATCAAACTCCTTATGTGGATCGTCAGAGAAAACAAAATTGTGGTGGAGCAGTTGATCGTATCGCCGGTCCAGTCCCAGGTAGAGAACAACGCCCGAGCATGCTGGTTCATAATTTCTGCGTCCAAGGAATCGCTTCTGCGGTCGGCCGTCGAGCAGTTCCTGGTGGGTGCGAACGCTATCAGAATTACTGACAACCGCTCCTCCCCTGATCGTTTCGCCATCAGCGGTTAGCACACCAACTGCTCGGTTGTTCTGCACAATTATCTGACGAATTGCAGTATTTGTTCGAATCTCGACACCAAGACTCAATGCAAGTTTTGTGAGAGCTTTGGGGACTGCGCCCGTGCCGCCGCGAGGGTACCACACACCATCATTTGATTGCATGTGGGCGATGCCGCAAAGAACGGCAGGAGACGACTCGGGGCAGCTTCCGACGTATTGCGTGTAGTGGTCAAGCATCTGAGCGGCACGGCTGTCTGGAACGTACGATCGAACTGTTCCCGCAACGCTATGGCCCGGTCGCATTCGCATGACTTCGCGGAGCATGGATATGGTGACACTTCTTTTGGGGTCAAACATATCTTTAAGACCACCGATAGATTTCCAGAAGAAAAAGTCATCAGATATTTTGTGGAGTTTTTTTGCGAGATCCATGAAGCGAGAGTAACCGTCTCCTGCTCCAGAACCCGGAGAAAACTTTTCCAATTCTTTCTTCATCATTTCAACATCAGCATGAAGATCTAATGTTGTGCCATCCGTAAAGAAACTTCGCCATTGGGGGTCAAGTGGGACAAGATCAATCGCTGATTCCAGCGGCTGATTAGCTTCATCGAATATACGTTTCAGGACAGCAGGGATGGTCAGAATCGTCGGGCCCATGTCAAAGCGAAAACCAGCTTCTTCGTGGACTGCTGCCTTGCCGCCAGTCCAGTCATTCTTGTCACAGAGCACGACAGCATATCCTCGAGCAGCAAGCGTACAGGCTGTTGCGAGCCCACCGAGGCCACCACCAACGACGATGACGCGATTGTCCACTTCAGCGTCGCTAAGTTCTCTTGGGCGAATAGTGTCCTGTACGATTTGTTCAGTCGATGTGTCGCTCATGAGGCCATCGATGGATCTGTCCATTTCACGTTTCCTTTTTGATGTCTGGCTCAGAGTCTATGCAATAACGTTCGTCAACGGTCCATGTGCGTGCCGAGGGCCGCCGATTCAAGGAAATCTCCGTCGCGAAATGGGTTTCTCGACGGCATTTTGGAAGCTTTTCTGCCTTTGTCAAAACCTAACTGCTACTTCCAATCGGTTCAGCCGGAGCGTGTTCTGGGGCCTGCCACGGCTCATTTACGTGTCCTGTTGGTTCACTTGCATCGTTCGGCATGCCAAAGTCGCGAAGTAATAAGTCTGTCGTGATTTTTGCTGAGGAGTAAATCACCGGAAGGCCACTGCCTGGGTGGGTGCCACCGCCAACAAGATACATGCCATCAATGTCTTCGAATCGATTATGTGGACGCATGTGAAGCATCTGGTTCAGGTCGTGCGACAAATTGAAGGTGGCCCCTCTGTAGATCGCGTAGTCCTCCTGCCAGTCATCTGGCGTGATCATTTTTTCGTAACGAATACGTGGCCTGACATTTTCAATGCCAATTTTTTCGAGTTGATTAATGGCAATTTCACGAAAAGCAGGTGCCTCTTTTTTCCAATTTATGTTCGGGTGCTTATGACTCACAGGGATAAGAGTGTAGAGCGTACTCATTCCAGGCGGTGCTAAACTGGCATCAGTAACCGATGCATTTTGAACATACATGGACGGATCATTGCTTAAGCGATGACGGCGTTCGATGTCAGCGAGATTCTCTCGGTAATTCTCAGCTAGATAGATGTTGTGATGCGGAACAGACTCATAACAGCCTTCGAGCCCGAGGTACAGCATGAATGTGGAGCATGAGAACCGTCGTGATGCTATTTTTTTATCGCTCCATCGTCGTCTTAGTTCATCAGGTACAAGCCGTGTCATGGCTCTGGCGAAATCTGCATTCACAACAGTCGCATCAGCTGAATACGTCGCTTTCGTGGTGGTTACTGAAGTAATTCTCTTGCCATGAAACTCCATCGACTCGACAGGTTCGCCATAGTGAATTTCAACACCCATTTCTTCTGCAAGTCTCGCCATTGTGGCAGAGACCTCACCACACCCACCAATCGGATGAAAAACACCATGTTCGTATTCGAGGAACGACAGGATTGAAAAAAGACTCGGACAGCGAAACGGTGACATGCCAAGATATTTTGACTGGAATGTAAAAGCGAGGCGGATTCGTTCATCAGAAAAAAAACGGCCAAGTTCAGAGTCAAGGCTTTTCCAAGGCTTGAGCAGAGGCACGAGTTTAAGGAGGTCGGGGTTCGCCAGATCGGTCCATCGTTCGAATGGTTTTTCAAGAAATGGTGCAAAGCGGACGAATTTTTCTCTGGTCTCGGTCATGAACCGAGTAAAGGACCCTCGATCATTTGGCGAAAGCCGAGCGACGGCATCTTCCATCCTTGCGAGATCAGGTGTTGCCAAAAGGTCACCACCCGAACCAAAAATAAGGCGGTACTGCGGATCGAGTTTGACCATCTCAACTTCATTGTTGAGGTCATATCCGCAGGCAGAGAATATGTCCGACAAAACACGTGGATAGAGAAAGAATGTAGGCCCGAGGTCAAAGCGAAAACCTGTCCCGCTTTCAAGCGAACTGGTTCGGCCTCCGGGAGTCTCAAGCCTCTCGAGGACTCGTACTCGAAGGCCGGCTCGTGCCAACAACATTGCAGAAGCAAGACCGCCTGGGCCGGCGCCAACAATTGTGACTGATCGTGTCATAAATTCCGGTTTCAATAGGGCTCATTGTCGCCTGCCCTTGCAAAAAAGGCATCTGCGTACTCGCCCCACTATAGATCGCCCAAAGGGACGGTCAAGAATCACGACACAGCGAATTCAAAAAGTTTGATTCGCTTCGGTGAAATATCGTTAGTAGGCCGGATAGGCCACTCCACGTGCAGGACGATAGCGGCCGAAAAGGCCTCTACGGTAATAATATGGAGCAACATATGCCGTTGGAGCATAATAGGCAGCTGTTGGTGC
>CAJQGO010000319.1 GCA_905477565.1 uncultured Planctomycetota bacterium | reverse complement strand
GGCTCTTGAAAAATACAAAAATGAAAGTGGGAGACGATTTCCAACGTGTAGCGAGATGCTTACGGTGCTTCGTTCACTTGGATATGTCCGAGTGCTGCCGTGCGGTGTGTCAGCCGATTGAATCCCTTACTGATTGAATCCCTTGTTTAAGCCGATTTTACAAGCAATATTCGATCTTGCTCCGATGAAGTGCTACGCGATACCGTCTTGTTTTCACTATCGGTGATAGTTTTCGGGATATAGGTGGAGCACAATACATTGAGAAACGGCAGATTTTTGTTTTGTCGAACGAGGTTTGGTGTTTCTCTGATCGGCATGATTTGTTTTAGCTTGCTCAGTGGCTGCGGCAGATTTGTGCAATCTGATTCCGACAAAGGCGTGAGCCTCTATCAGCAGGGCAACTATCTTGGAGCGGCGAATTCCTTCCAGAGAGCCCTTGAGAAGCAGCCTGGGGATGCGGACTGTTTTTACAATCTTGGCGCAACCTACCACCAGCAGGCAAAACTTTTTGGTAGACCTGGTGACCTTCAGACAGCTGAACAGTACTATCATCTTTGCTTAGCAAGAAATCAGAATCATGCAGCATGCCAGCGAGGGCTCGCAGTGCTTCTGGTTGAAACAGGGCGTACTGGAGATGCTGCGACCCAACTCGAACAATGGGCTGCAAGGGAGCCGACTAACCCTGAGCCGAAAATAGAACTTGCTCGGCTTTGTCACGAACAGGGTGATAATCTCGATGCAGAGAATTATTTGGTCGATGCAGTTTCAGTTGATCCGGACAACCCCCGGGCACTTGTTGCGCTTGGTCAAATCAGGGAATCTTCCGGCGATACGCAGCAGGCACTTGTAAACTATTCAAAAGCTCTCGAATTAGACCGAAATCAGCCAACAGTGGCGGCGAAAGTGGCGACACTTTCAACAAGTGGCCCTCCGCCGGTTATTGCAACTGCGCCTCCAGCCGGTGGATCGCCCTACTCTCCTCGGTGATTCAGCCAAGAAACGGTAGCCCGTTGACCCTGTGGGTAGAGGGGCCGTAATCTTGTACGTACGAGAATTTTCGGTGCGTTACTCAAAGTTCTTCCGAAAGGTGGTTTCGGAGGAAACATGCGTAACGCTGAGAGTCAAATCATGCCCGCGGTATGCCGGTGGGTCGTGGTTCGTTTGTAAGCAGGCAGCGACGGAGAAATTCATGGCGACGGTTGCTGATAGAGTATTTAACTTTTCAGCAGGGCCTGCAGTATTGCCATTGCCAGTGCTCGAAAAGGCTCAAAGGGAATTGCTGTCCTTGCCAGGTGTTGGCTCATCAGTGCTTGAAATCAGTCATCGGAGTAAGGCGTTCGATGGCATTCTTGATCGCACGTTAGCAGGTCTGAAAAGCCTTCTAGAGATTGGTGAAGAATATGAAGTTGTATTGCTTCAGGGAGGAGCCAGTCTCCAGTTCTCTATGGTTCCAATGAATCTCTTGGCCGGTCAGTCTGGTGTTGCCAATTATGTCCTCACTGGAACCTGGGGGAAAGGAGGACTGAAAGAAGCAAGTCGCATTGGTAAAACTCATATTGCTTGGGACGGTGGCATAAATGGATACAGCTGTTTGCCCTCGGCTGATGAGATTGGGCTGTCTGAATCCCCTGCTTATGTTCATGTTACGAGCAATGAGACAATCCAAGGAGTGCAATGGCAGCAGATGCCATCATTTGAAAACGTTCCACTGATCTGTGATTCATCAAGTGATTTTCTTTCTCGACCAGTGGATATTTCACAGTACGGAATGATATACGCCTGTGCTCAGAAGAATGCTGGGATTGCAGGGGTCACGGTCGCAATCATTCGTCGCGATTTGCTTGCCCGTTCGCCGGACAATTTGCCGGCCATGCTGGACTATCGAACGTTTGTTGAAAAAGGATCACGACCAAATACGCCACCAGTTTTTGCCGTTTATATTTTAGGTTTGGTCTGTGAATGGCTGATGAATGAAGTTGGTGGTTTGCATGCCATTTCCGAACGTAATACGGCAAAGGCTACGAAAGTCTATGAAGTGATCGATTCGTCGAGCGGTTTTTATAAAGGTCATGCTTGTCCTGAAAGTCGTTCTATTATGAACGTGACGTTTCGTCTTTCTTCAGAAGATCTTGAAGCTACTTTCATAAAAGAAGCCGCCTCAGAAGGTCTTACAGACCTTAAAGGGCATCGGTCAGTGGGTGGCATTCGAGCAAGTATCTACAATGCTATGCCGGAAGAGGGAGTTGAGGCATTGTGTCAGTTTATGAATGATTTTAAGTGTTCTCATGGATAGACGACCCTGATCAGCCTGCTCTGTGAGTCATCATTTGGATGGGTCAGGAAGGGCTTGTCTTAGTTTTAAATATTACGTTGTGATCCCTACTCAAGGAGTACCGGTCTCGCACAGGTGCAAACAAACTATGCCATCGATAATCGTGCTCGATAAACTTAGCCCAGATGGGCTCGCTCTCCTTGATGCGGCTGGCCGGTTGGGGATTTCTTATGAAGTAAAAACAGGTCTCTCAGGTGAAGAACTGAAGGCTGTGCTGGCATCGCATGACGGAGCAATTTGCCGCAGTGGCGTTAAGATAACCGCAGACGTGTTGGCCGGAAACCATCGCCTTCGCGCTATCGTGCGGGCTGGAGTCGGTACAGATAATATCGATAAGCAGGCTGCAACTCGCCAGGGGATTGTTGTGATGAACACTCCTGCAGGAAACACAGTCAGTACTGCTGAGCATGCATTTACGCTACTCCTAGCACTTTCTCGGAATGTAGCTCCTGCCGATGCAAGCCTTCGTGAGCATCGCTGGGACAGAAGCAAGTACATGGGTGTTCAGCTCGCGGGCAAGACGCTCGGTATCGTCGGTATGGGGCGTATCGGGCAGGCAGTGGCCAGTCGCGCCCGTGCTTTTGATATGAGGGTCGTTGTCTATGACCCCTTCCTGGCAGCGGAGCGTGCTGGTGAACTTGGTGTTGAATTGTTCGGAAGCGTTCGGGAAATGTTACCGGAACTCGATTATTTGACTGTCCACACACCACTTACGGACGATACTCGCCACTTAATCGGCAAGGCAGAGTTGTCGTTACTCAAACCTGGTGTGCGGTTAATCAACTGTGCGAGAGGTGGTATCTATGATGAAGAAGCGCTTCTCGAGGGTCTTGAAAGTGGCGTGTTGGCAGGGGCAGCACTCGATGTCTTTGAAACTGAGCCGTGTACAGAGAGCCCGCTGTTTGGCCGACCTGATGTGCTTGTAACACCACACCTTGGTGCCAGTACCGAGGAAGCGCAGTCACAAGTTGCGATTGAGGGAGTAAATTTACTCACAGATTTTCTACGGACCGGGACTATTCGTCATTCGGTCAACTCAAGCCCAATTGACCCAGCGGATCTTGAGGGTCTTCGTGGTTTTCTTGATCTTGGGTGGCGGCTTGGTGTTTTGCTATCCCAGCTCGACGATCAGCCACCCAAGGCGGTTTCAATTGCGTACCGGGGAGAGATCGCATCTAGAAACACTCGACTGATTACGGCTGCATTTGCTGCTGGGTTGCTTGAAACAGCACTTGAAGACGTCAACATAATTAATGCGGAGATGTTGCTACGGGAGCGAGGGATCGAACTTGTAGAGCAAAGTAGAACTGACCCAGGTGCTTTCAGCTCAGTCGTTGCTGTTGATCTGGTTGTTGGTGACCATGTGCATCGAGCAGCAGGAACTCTTTTTGGTCGATCCATGCCCAGACTTGTTCAACTTGAGGGGCATCGTCTGGAGGCCTATCTCGATGGCACGCTCCTGATTTTTATGCACGAAGATGTTCCAGGAATCATTGGGAATGTCGGTACAGCGTTTGGCGGAACTGGTGTGAATATTGCCCAGATGACCGTTGGGCGCTCGGCGCCGGGTGGTGACGCGATCGGTGTGCTCAGTCTGGATCAAGAACCCTCAGAAGATTCGTTATCAAAAGTGCGGACGTGTGAAGGGATACATTCCGCAAAAGTGTGTAAGTTGCCGATGGCTGGACAACTTCCCTACTGGTTGGCCGCTGGATCAAATGGTTCGGACGGGAGATAATACAAAAGGTCTGGCCTGCGGCTGGCATATACGTTGGTTGTCTAGGTGAACGTCATCCACTATTGAAATGGTCCAAAAGCTATTATGGAAGGACCAGCAAGACTGTTGTGTTGTTTCCTCCGGCTTGTTCCTGCCGGCTGCACACCTTTTGTCATTTCGTCTGTCATCCTGATATCGATGAGCCTCTTTGTAGGGGGTGTTCATGGAGAATCGACGCTAGAGCAATCAGCCTCACGACTCATTACTGCTCTTGGTGAAAAAGGCTATCACGATACCGCTATCGCTGTACTAGACCAACTTTCTGGCAACGAGGCCGTGTCGGATGCATTTCGTGAAAAGATCCCTTTATGGCGTGCCAATGAACGCGTGGCTAGTGTCCGTGAGGCTTCAGACATAGAGCAAAGGCAGCGGGCGTACGAGCGAGCGATCAGTGATTTCAAGCAACTCCTTAAAGGCGATCAAGATCCGTCAGTTGCCGCTGAAGCCGCGTTTCAGCTGGGGATGGTCTTTCTTGATATGGGGAGACTTCTGAGGAATCAGGCAGCCGCTGTTGGGGAAGATGGTAGTGAAGCCGAGCAATTTTTCTTGTCTGCAGTTTATGTTTTTGTAGGGCCTCGGTCAGGTCAGACAGCACTCAGTGCAATAGAGAAAGAACTCCAGCAAGTCGAAACGCTCATTTCTGAATTTCGAGACCAGCGGTTGATTACGTCGACGGATCGTCGCGTGCTGAACCAACTGGAGCAGAGTCGTGAAAAACTGCGGGGTCGTCGCGTGCAGGTTCAATTGCTTGCTGCTGAGGCATGCTCAGAAATGGCGGAATGTTTCGAGCAACACTCAAAAGAGTGGAGCCGGAGCCTGGAGGATGCCCTACGGCGGTACCATGCGGTGTATCTGTCTACACCAACACGTTCTGCAGGACTTTGGGCACGACTTGAAGAAGGAAAGACTCTTCTTGCTCTGGGTCGTAAAAAAGAAGGACAGGAAGTCCTGCTCGAGATCACAAAATTACCAAGTTCGGAAACATTAATTTATCAATTACGAGTGAAGGCAGTCGACACATTGCTTGCCGCTTGGCTCAACACGACGAGTTTGACAGACGATCAAGATTTTGATGAGCGGCTTCGGCAATTTGCTCTCGGTGACAACCGGACCTCTCCGCTCGATCCAGATCTTTTGGCAATGAAGTATCGTTCAGCCGAATTACTATGGCGACGGCTGGAAGCATCATCTGCAGATTCAAAAGACGCCCGTAAATCGCTGCTTGCCGATATTCGGACTCTCGCTCGAGATGTTGCAAAAGCTGGTGATGTCCATGCTGCATCCGCACGCAAATTGCTCGAGAAGTTAGGTGGACAGGACGCGGCATTCGCTGAGCGACTCGGCCGTAGCTTTGCGGCATCCTTTCGTCATGCTGAAAAATTCTTGGAGTACTACCGTAAGAATCCAACAGAAACTCAGCGATCAGTAGCTCGTGCAAAGCTTCAAGAGGTGCTGAGGATTGCGCCAAGCCAGCTAGCCGAAGATCAAGAGTTGAAAAAAGAGCAACTGTCACTTTTGCGGTATCAATTAGCACTCCTTTTTTACGAGGACGAGCGGTACCACGAGGCGGTTTCTCTGAGCGACTTTCTCGTGAAGCGTTCGTCAAATGATCCGATCGCCCAAAAAGCAGCCATTCTTGCGTTTGCCAGTTGGCAGGCTTTAGCGGCTCAGCAAAATACGTATTGGGGTGAGAGTGCTACGGCCCAAATGGGTGAAATGGCATCGGTGATCATGAGGCATTGGCCTCGTGATCGATGTTCTGCCGATGCCGCGGAAGCGAGCATTCACCTTGCCTTGCGAAATGGGAATAGTGCAGCTATCGAGAGCATTCTGCAGAGTCTCAATGAGGATGTGGTTGGACGGGCTGAGGTGCTTCTGCGTGGTGGAGTCGCGCTATGGCATCTCTGTCAACATCCTGGCAACGAGCAGAACAGTACATCAAGCGTGCTGAGGACGGAATGCCTTCAAGATGCAAGCCGCGTTCTTGATGAGGGGTTGGCATCCATTGATGAAAAGAAGGCATTACAGAACACGAGTTTAGAAGTTGCAGTGGCTGGGGCTGTTGCGCGTTGTGAAATTTCTCTGTACTCCGGCAACAATGACCCCCTCGATCTTTTTTCACTTCTTACTCATGTGGGGTACGGGCCGTGGCAGGTTCTTCGAGATTCCTCAATAGAACTTCCGCCTTCAATTTATGAGCCCGGTTTACATGTGTGTATTCGGGGCTTTGCGAAGATTCAACGATATGACCTAGCAATGCAGGCAATAAAGGATTTGGTAGCAAAAGTATCTTCGAACAAGGAAGCAAGGCATCGGCTTGTCAGAACGTCTATCTCAGTTGGAAAAAAACTTGTCGAAGGAGTAGAAGGACGCATCGAGCAAGACAGTACAACAAGTGAACGAAATGGCTTTTCGGAAGAAGAAATTGATTTCATTGGGCAATTGCTGGACTTCACAAAAGCTGCCACAGATCAATTAGAGGTGCTGTCATGGGTGGCGATTACCTTGGGTAAGCTTGGGCTCCCAGGTGATGGTCTTGTTGCAAGTGTTCCCGAGGGCAAAAGAAAATCCTTTCTCACTCAGGATGCTCTGGCAATAGAGAGAATTCTGTCACATGCCGAACTTCCTCAGTTGGCAAAGACTTCGTGGCGACGTGAGTTGGTGGCGGTCAGG
>CAJQGO010000318.1 GCA_905477565.1 uncultured Planctomycetota bacterium | reverse complement strand
CAACCACGATGGCGGATCGTGTTGTTGGACCTGCACTACCAAGGCGGACTGCCTGCAGTCCAATCGTGAGTGGTTCAAGCAGCGACGCGGCAACGAAACTCATCCGGTCTGGCAATGGATAGACACACCTCTCAGGAACAATTGCATATTCAGCGAAACAGCCCTGTCGACGATAAGCGTCGCACGAAACACCGAGCACCTGACGATGCGTACAAAGGTTTTCATTACCATTGCAACAAAACTCGCATTCCCCACAGAAAACCGTGGAGTCAAGCGCAACTCGCTGACCTATCATCTGGCCGGACACGTTCTGACCAACAGCGTCAATGATACCGGCCGCTTCATGGCCCATAACAAGTGGAGGAATTCGACGACCAGTTGATCCTGTGTAACCATGCACATCACTTCCACAAATTCCACATGCAGCGATTTGGATCCGCACCTCACCAGCGCCTGGCTCCGGTGTATCGATCTCAGTGAGCGTGAGAGTACTGGGAGATGTCAGGAGGAGTGCTTTCATAGTGCTTAACATGGTACGCTCCTCTAGTGATCAATGGGAGGACCCATCACAATCTGGCAGGGGAAACAAAAAAATGGAATCGTGGTATCTCGTTGCTGTCGTCGCATTCGGCATCGCTGCACTGATCACAGCTGTCATGTGGCTGAAGATTCATCCGTTCGTCGCGCTACTCACAGCTTCCATTGGGGTTGGCCTCGCAGCAGGCATGTCTCCAGAAACGGTCATCGAGTCCATGACATCCGGGATGGGAAACACGCTGGGCTTTGTTGCAGTTGTTGTCGGACTAGGGTCTATCTTTGGCATGATGCTTGAACAGTCCGGTGGTGCGGAGAAACTTGCTGATCGTCTTGTCAAGATGTTTGGCCCACAGCAGGCGGCACTGGCGTTAGGACTCGTAGGATTTCTTGTCTGCATCCCAGTTTTTCTTGATGTAGCCCTTGTGATGCTTCTGCCACTTGCTGTTGCCGCCGGTAAACGCACTGGACAACCCGTGACGCGATTTGCTCTGCCCATGCTTGTTGGCATGGCTGTGACGCATGCCTTTGTCCCTCCAACGCCCGGTCCTACGGCAGTTGCGAATCTACTTGGTGCAGATCTCGGCTGGGTCATTACTGTTGGCATTGCCGCTGGACTTCCGACATTAATCATCACGGCAATCTTCGCATCAAAAGTTTTGTCGAAGGTCGCTTCCGGAAATGTTTCACTTGACATCTCACCTGGCACGAATGCTCCGCAGCGAAAGTCTCCTCATCTGGCCATTGTTGTCGCCCTTCTTGTATTACCGCTTGTTTTAATTGTGAGTGAAACGGCAGCACGAGCAGCCCTTGGAGAAGAGTCTCCTACTGCACTCTGGTTGATGCTTGTCGGCCATCCTTTTACAGCACTTCTCATTGCCACGCTCGCGGCATTTTATTTCCTTGGGAAAAGGCTCGGCATGCCAGCACAGGAGGTGCAGCGAATTGCTGAACGGGCACTCGAGCCAGCCGGGGTGATCCTACTCGTGACAGGCGCAGGCGGTGTTTTCAAACAAGTGCTGATCGATTCAGGCGCGGGTGATGCCGTTGCCTCTTCGTTAACATCAGCATCGGTTCCAACTGTTGTGCTTGCATGGTTGGTGGCTGTTATTATTCGTGTGTTACAAGGATCGGCAACCGTTGCAATGATTACAGCAGCTGGTTTGGTAGCGCCTCTCGTCACTGCCTCTGGGCAACCGGAACCTTTTGCTGCTCTGGTGACGATAGCGATTGCATCAGGGGCATCCGTCGCTTCTCATGTAAATGACTCAGGCTTCTGGCTCGTTGGAAAATTTCTTGGTCTTTCTGTTGGGGAAACCCTGAAGACGTGGACCGTTCAGGAAACGATCATTGGAGTCCTTGGTCTTATCTTTGTGGTGGGCATTGCTGCACTGTACGGAGTGCTGTAGTTCGCTGTCACGGCTCTTGTGAACTCATCCTCACGTGAGAATGAGGTTCGGCGACCTTGCCGCCTTAGCCCGAAAGCACCTGCTTGATATGCCGAGCAAGCCTGTCTTCGAAAGCATGAAAATCAGCTTCTGTCACTGTCTTTTTTCTTGTTTTTTCAAGAAAAACCTCACAGCATGTGCTCAGGCTTTTCGGCCAATGGTCAGTGGAAGCATTGCGAACATCTAGCTCCTGTTTGATATCGGCAGCATTGAGAGTTTCTCTACCACCAGCTGCATGTGTTCTGTGCGCGAGATGCATCACAAGTCCCATTGCTCTATCAAGAAGAACATAGGCAAAGTTCTTTCCCTGTATCGGGCCGATGGTTATTGTTGTTCCAGTCTGAGCCAAGTAGCCAAACGTACTGCGATAGAGAGATTGCGGTAACGCGGTGAGCACTGATTGCGAATCACCCTCAGTGACAGCCGGCTGCGCAACTGACTTACCCCAATACATAGCGCCGACGCCCCCACCAACACCACCCACCACAACTCCCGTCAAGGCTCCAAGAGTCAGCGGTATACCCGAAGGCATGGCAACCTCACCACCAGCTCCGATCTTTGCACCAGTGGTACCTCCAACCATGGCTCCAACTGAGACACCACCAGAAAGGAGTGCCCACCATGGCAGTCCAAATACCTGCCATGTTTCACTGCTAAAAAGATCACTGAGATACGTCAGTTCAACCTTCTCTGCCAAACCAACTTTCTCATGAAGGAAGAGGGACTGAAGCGTACTGTGCAGCAACCGTTCCTTTTCCTGCAGATCTGAATGAAACTTTTCTTTCGCAGCATCGATCAGTGGCTCCCTATTCTCACCAGGCGCGACCGCAACAGTGCGGGTATGCCCAATACTCTTTGAAAGCAGATCCACAATACTGTGTGCCGACTCATTTATACGATGCGACCAATCACTCTCGATCTCATCTGCTATCTGCGATAAATCATCTCGCCATTTATCAACAACCGTTGCCAGTGTCCGTACAAGTGCGACACGATCTTTTACCCGTGCGTGATGCGCATTGAATGTCGCAACCGCTCCAAATCGCTGGCCAAGTTTCGCCCGCCACTCCGCCTCATGCTCCGGATCCG
>CAJQGO010000317.1 GCA_905477565.1 uncultured Planctomycetota bacterium | reverse complement strand
CCCCAGTAGCGCACCACCTCAGCAGGCACCACTCGCAGCGCCATCGCCGGAGCAGGCCGTCGAGTCAATCGGCAAACCAACGTCGCAGCAAATCGCCAAGTCTCACGCCCTTCTTGAGTCGTTACCCCAAGCACTTCGGGAAGCTGCCAGAGAACCGTACGGCGCTCGCGGTGTTATTTACGCATTGCTACTCGACGCAGACTTCACCAGTTGTCAGCGACAGTTTGAACAACTTGCTGCTGAAGCAGATCCTGCCGTCTATCGTTCGACAAGCCAGCTCCATAAATTAACTAAGGCACTCCCTCGAGAATCTCGGCTGCCACTGGTTGATATCTGCCTTGGTCCGCTGAAAGATCTTTCACCGGAGCAATATGAGCGCTTCCGCGATAATATTCACGCCCTTGCTGCAGCAGACAATCGTCTGAGCCTCTTTGAGTGGACGCTCCAAAAAGTTGTGTTACATGTCCTCGATCCGCACTTTGGCAGAAAAAGAAAACGAAAAACTACTCGTCCCGCGCCCGAAGATGTTTCAACAGTCTTATCGGCGCTTGCTCATGCTGGAAGCCGTGAACAGGAAATGATTCAGAATGCATTTGAACGTGGCGTGGAAGCAACCGGTTTACCCCCGCTCAATCTTCAGCCGTGGGACCGAACAATCTTTCATCGACTCGATAAATCACTCGATGCCCTTGGGGGGCTACCTGGCAAATCAAAAGCCAAACTTATTCGAGGTCTGGCTGAAACGGCTTCTGCGGACGGCTTAATCACCTCACGAGAGGTCAATCTTTTGAGAGCAATCGCCACAACACTTGACTGCCCAATGCCGCTTATTGCGTGATCAGACGACCGCTTTACAAAAAGTAGAGGTCCTTCAACGACTACCCCATGTCGATTGCATATTGCTTGCGGTACGGACGCGACAGCATCGCATTGGCCTGGTCGTCACCCGTAATCTGCTCAGACGTAGCGTCCCAAGCGAGATCGCGACCAAGCCGGGCGCTTATACCAGCGAGATGACAGACATTCAGTGCCCGCATGTGTGAGTGAACGTCAGAGATTGGATCTTTTCGTGTTTTCACACAATTCAGGAAGGTGGCCCAGTGTGCCTTGCGACCATCGCCCTCCATAGGAAGACCTTTGTACACCTTAGAAATTGCATCCTCTGGAAGTGGATCATCCGCAAGTGCTTCGACTGGGGCCCCGACAAGTTTCCGGCGATTGACAAAAATACGCCCTTTGTCTCCTTCAATAAGGACCCCGTTATCTGTATCGTGCCGAATAACGAGTTCAACATCGTCAGGATATGTTGCCGTGAGGAGGAACGCGGTAGCTGTGTTGTAGCGGTCTCGTTCTACCGGCATACCATTTTTAAATGGAACCGGATGCGTCGCCTTCCCTCCAATACCTGTTGGACCACCGTGCTCACCCGCCTGCCCTGCCTGCTCAAGAGCCCAAACAGCAATATCGACATGATGTGCACCCCAATCAGTCAGCTTGCCGCCTGAAAACTCATACCACCACCGAAACTCGTAATGGCAATTCGTGTTTGGGCGTGAACCTTTCTTCCCATTGGAGGGCTTTTTGTAGTAACGATAATCAACAGCAGGAACGGGACCCAACCATCGATCCCAGTCTAATTCTGCTGGCGGCGACACCACAGGCAGCGGGTCACATGTCGGACCAGCCCCGATCGCAGCAGTCACCTTTTTAATTTTCCCGACGCGGCCATCGGCAACCATTGCAACTGCTTTTACGAACAGATTGAACTGACTTCGTTGTTGTGTCCCAACTTGAACAACACGGCCCGTTTCTTTCTGCACTTTCCGAATGAGCTTTCCTTCATCAATAGTGAGAGTGAGAGGCTTCTCGCAGTAGACATCTTTCCCAGCAAGCATTGCTTCGATTAATGGTTTCGTATGCCAGTGATCTGGCGTTGCGATATGAAGAACATCAACATCCTTTCGGTCAAGAATAGCTCGGTAGTCGGCATACTCTTTCGCCTTCCCATCACTCAGCGACTGATTTGCAGCAGTTGCATGACCTGCATCTGCATCTGCAATCGCAACGACGTCAATCCATTGAGATGCAGTACGAAGATTCCCTAGCCCCATACCACCGGCACCAATGAGGCCAACGGCTACCCGGTCATTTCTGGACAGACTTTCATCCGCCAGTGTTTTTTTGTGCCATCCGAAATACGGCACCGACATGGCGGTCGCGAGAGTTGTTGTTTTGGTAAGAAACTGTCGTCGGGTTGTCGACATAGGAAGCCCTTCTAAAAAATCACTGCGAAATTACGGTCGTATTAAAATAAGCTATGCAATCAGCCTGGCGGACAAAGTGTTCTTGTACATCGATACTGAAACTTTTTATACCCCAAGCTGAATGGACAGACGTTTAGTCGCTGACAGCACAATGTCGTATTATTTCATAACCTTACACGAATCGGTAAAAAATTACCGAGGGGTGTTATCGTCGATGGAACGGTACACTTTTGCGACTCGCTCCTTGATTTCAGGGAGTGCCGCTTCCGCCGCTTCCCGGCCGAGATCCATCAATTCTTCCCCTGCGGCAAAGTCGTCAAAGGTGTGCGCTGATGTATCCGGTGTAATCACATAATCACTACCGGATCGGTGAATCCCGGAAAGACTTCGAAGCGAAACATCGTTCACTCGAAGCAACGTCCGCAGGTATCCCGGCGACGTCAACTTCTCTGGCTTGCGCGGATCACGGCAAAAGTCTGTCGACA
>CAJQGO010000316.1 GCA_905477565.1 uncultured Planctomycetota bacterium | reverse complement strand
CAGAAAAGTATCGAGATGGAAATTCGGCGATGGTGTGTACCGTGCCAAGTGGAGGAACCGTATTTGATATTGCTGTTGAATAGTAAGCCTTCTTCTGCTTCTCTTGGTTTGGCAAATGAATGGCAACACGCTCATTCACTCAATTATTCCACGCACAGCAAAATTTGGGTGTCAACACAAAGACAATAGACCCATCAAGCGATAATACTCCCCCCCCCCACTCAACTCCTGCCTACCACCCCGTGGCATTGTCGCTGCCACACTCCCACAAAACATCTCATGAAATCTTTCTGCACGCTGTCGTTCGTTCAACGAACGACAATTGGAACTCTAGCCGCTCTCTTAGCTCTTTTTCTTTTTGGCCTGACCTCAAATGCATCTGAGATCATCGAAAAAGAAATACTCGATGTTTTCCCTCCTTCCGTTGCAGCAGCCGAAAAAGACAGACAAGGATCGACCTCGATTTCTCTTGATTACACGCCAAGCACAAGTCTCTGGGCTGAAGGCCTTGATGAAAAACAGGTCTTTCATGCTCAAATTCAACACGACCAGAATGAAAACAATTCCTTCACACTTCGTATCGGAAAAGGTGGACAAGTCTATTCTCTCAGGGGACCCTTTGGCGAAAGCGTGCCACCATCGTGTACGGGTGAGGGCCCGAGTCGCTCACCGTGGAATGACGAGGTTTGGCAGTTTGTCACGGTGTGTAGCAAGTACAACGGATTGACGGCGATCCAACGAAGCGGAGACGTACCGGAAAGCACCCTCGAGGCGATCACTGCGATTCCATACAAGTCCACATTCTTCATTCATAATTCCGGTGCGTATATTCCTGACAGCCGCACAATCAACAACCTCTACTGCCCAATGCTGGCCGCCAGTCAAACAAATGACAAGAGAGGGTATCGATCTCTTACATGGGGACTCGTTCCTCAGGTACGGACAATCCACCGCTCACCCGTCTTGTACTACAACCAGGTTCGAGATATTGGCAACGGCATCATTGAACTCACGTGGGTTGTTCACAACTTCAGCCCTCGTGACGACATTGTCTTTGACTTTCTGAATGCACCGTGGGGCGGCACACGGCATACGAGCCTCCCCTGCCATGCCATTAGCTCGCCAGACAACACACTCAAACCACGCGATGCGTTTTTCCCGGACACAAAACCAGACGGCACAATATCCTTGCGAAAAACCGGTGGCTGGAAAATCGCAAGTGCCTCTCCAGACAAGGATTCCGCAAGCCTCGCGCTTGTGTTTGGTCGTGACAAACATCTGGAAGAAGAACAGGCCAAGGCAGAACGTGGTGAGCCGTACACACAACGAGGTGGTGGTGTCTTGCGAGATTTCCTGGCCCATTACCCTCAACTATACAGTGGCATCTGGAAAGACTGGAAAACACGGCCTGAGAATTCATTTCGAAATTATGATGTGATTGAGATGATACCCAACCTGACGCTTCGGCCGGGGGAGAGCATTTGGTATCGCAGTTTTTTGGTTGTCAACCAACGCAATGAAGCTGCTGCGACTGCCCAATCACTTGTTGATAACGTCGATTATGGTCTTCTTCGATTCTCGACCACCGACACTCCTCATGTACCGGTTTATCTCGTGGACAAGCGGGTTGTCGAAACAGCACCAGCAGGAACGCAGCCAGCGGTTTCCTTATTCTCCAGACCAGTCCCTGGGTCACATCCGGTATTCCTTCTGGAAGATACCCAGACCGGTCGTGAAATAATCTCAACCGACCTGTACCGGTTTGTCCCGTCCGAGCCCCTTGCTCTTGGTCTTCCTCAAGAACATTCGAAGAGTGATTATTACAACAATGCCCGTGGCTATTCTCTTGACAAAAACCACTGCCGCTGGAAACGACTACTCGGATTTGGCCTGCTTGCAAAACCAAAGGGAAATGGGAGCCGGCTACTTTCAACCGTCCTTCCGGCACACATGTTCCCTCCACCTGACACGACCCATCTTGATCTTTGGTCAGCGGCCAGTGAATAAACAATCGGCTTTTTTGGGGTCCCCAGAGAACGCATGCCGCGGCCACCTAGGCCTCATCCGCAGCCCGAAGCATATCGTCACATCGTGGTGCCCACGCAACAATTTCTTTTTCATCAAAGTAGATGCCGATCTCTCTGGCAGCTGACTCTGCTGAGTCTGATGCGTGTACCAGATTCATCTGACGACTTGCCGAAAAATCGCCACGGATTGTCCCGGCGGCCGCCTTCAGTCCACTTGTTGCCCCGAGCATTTCACGGACTACTCGAACAACATCAAGTCCCTCATAAATTGCCGCAACGACTGGCGCTGCAGTAATGAAAGACTCAAGGCTCGGATAGAACGGCTTTTCGACATGTTCTGCGTAATGCTGTTTTGCAAGATCGGGTGTCACTCGGAGCATTTTCAAGGCAACAAGCCGAAGCCCCTTATCCTCGAACCGACTCATAACCTTTGTCAGGAGCCCACGCTCAATGCAGTCAGGCTTGAACATTACGAAGGTCTGATCCATCCGTCTCATCTCCAGTGCGTTGTTTGATGATATTTTCACTTTGATCGAAAGCATATCTTCCCGATCTGTGAATTTCTTCTTGTACCGTTCTGAAGGCGAGTTTTCCAGCCCATCTTCTGGCAGGCAGCACCCAGAACCCCTAAAGCGTAGCTGGATGGCGTTGATCCTGACTCTCAATCTGCCTAGTCTCTGCGCGATTCACTACGAGTTCACTCCCAAGGGACAGCAACAAAATGTCTCATCTGCACCGGTACCATGCTGGACTATGTTTGTTGGCATTGCTGAGTTTTTCGACAGCATTTGCTGCACAGCCCAGCAGACAAGAAGTTCATCCTGCTGTTCTCGGGAGCTTCACTCGCGCCATCCAACCACTTCTTCTGAACCGATGCGCTGCTGGCGCGTGCCACGGTGGCTCGCAGGGGATAGAACCAAAACTCTTGCGTGGACCCATTCAGGGGCAGGCCAACCAGACAACAACCCTGACGAATCTTCACAGTATTACAATGTCTGTTCAACACAAATCGAGCGACAGAGCGTTCCTTTCTAAAATCCTGAATCATCACGATAAAAGTAGGAAAACATCAGCTTCCCAAAAAACACTCTTAACATCGCATGAGCAAGAATTGTTTGTAACGTGGCTTACCGCACTCCCTCCGAATGAAAAGCCCCTATCACGATCCGCTGGCACCTCCCCTCAAGACCAGCGTGTGGCTCCGGCAAGCTTCGAACAGCCTCAGCAGAAGCCAGCATTATCGCCTCAAAAAAATCGGTTCAGGCTTCTTCTTGAGCAGGCCAAAAATCCACCACAGTTTCCACCACCACGAGTTACACCTGGATTACAGCTCGAGAAGATCCTGCCTGAGGAATTTCCGCTTCTTGAACGAACGCTCAGTGAAAAAGACGACCCACCACCTTCGAACAAGTAGCCGTCAGAGCTGAATGTCTCCGAACTTGACGTGCTTAAGAAATATCTGATTTCCAGGAAGTAGATCTGGATGCGCGATCATGTCATCCAGAGAAAGCCAGAAGAATTCCTGAACCTCAATTGGATGGGGAACTGGACAACAGGGTTGAAGCAGCTCAACTGTCCACCATGAGAGTGCTGTCCCCCAGTCTGTCACACTCTTCCAAACCTCATTCCGTGGTACGACATCAATTGAAAGTTCTTCATGGCACTCTCGAGTAACTGCTTCACTATCGTGCTCTCCTGCTTCAACATGACCACCTGGAAAACAGACCATTCCACCAGCACGAAGACTTTCACCCCTGCGGATTGCGAGGAATAAATCACCTTGTCGAATGATTGCAACCACCCCAAAGCTCGTGGGTTTTGTGGGCATCTCCTTCTTCGACTCAAAACACATTAGGCTACGCTTTTCCGAAACACTACGTATCTGACGACTATTCGTCTCTCAATACACTTCGTTATACCCTGCTAAACTGTACATGCCGCCAGACAATGGCTTGCAGTGTGTTGCACCCTATTATTTTGAACAGGAATTTCTCTTCATGGACACAGCGCCGCCACCTGGACCGGCAAAACGACCAACACCACCGAAGTCTACCCCCCAACTGTTTGGGAAACCAATGGGTGGGCCTGCCGTGGTCCTGCTGGTTCTTCTTGGACTCGCATTCATCACTGTTCTTTTTCGAGAACAGACCGGTGGCTCCTTTCCTATCAGCTACGACCAATTCATTCATGAGGTTGAAGCCGACAATGTCACAAATGTGGAAATTACTGGAAGCACTGTTCGCGGAACATTTAAAGTCGTGCCGCCAAAGGAACGCGTTGAATCACCCGAGGGAACTCGACGCTTCACGGTTGAAGTCTCCCAGTATCTCGTCGGCGATGGACTTGATTCTCTGCTGCTGAAGCACAACGTCCGCACTGTCGTCAAGCAGCCAACTGATGGCACCGGATTTCTCCTTGGCATCTACCTGCTCATACCTCTTTTGCTCATGGGTGCCTTCTGG
>CAJQGO010000315.1 GCA_905477565.1 uncultured Planctomycetota bacterium | reverse complement strand
AGGTTATCAAGGGTGTCAGCAATTCTCCCATCGGTTGAGTTTTCTAGAGGGACAACACCGTAGTGTGAATGACCAGCATGTACTTCCTCGAATGCAGCAGAGATGCTGGACACCGGGACGAATTCAACCGCGTTTCCAAAACGATGCAGAGCAGCAAGATGACTATACGTCCAAGCCGGACCAAGGTGAGCGACCCGTAAGTGCTGCTCGATGGCACGAGAACCTGAGATTAGTTCCCGAAAGATTGATTTAAGACTGTCATCGGCGAGTGGTCCTTCATTCGCTTCTGCTACCCGGTCGAGGACGAGTTCCTCCCGGGATGGATCATATGTCAGTTCACCACTCGCCGATTTGAGATGGCCTATATCTCGGGCAACATCGGCACGCTGATTCATGAGGGAAACAAGTTCTTGATCAATCGTATCGATCCGTTTTCGTAAGGTCGTCAGACCAGGCTTTCTTTTGGCGGTTTTTTTGCGGGTCGCTTTGGTCTTGCGTGATGCCATAATGTCCACTTCTTGAACCGGAAAAATAACAGGGTCGTGTACACACCATACCCCACTGGAAAGTCGAGTGAGGCCACTCCGTTGATCGAGATTTCAAGAATCCCGGTTCCGCAAGGGAGCCCGTCAAAATGGCAGTCTCTGGGAGTTGGCAACCACTTATTCTCAACTCTACCCTCTGAATTTCTTCCGTAAATACGCTGTTTTATTCGATTCCTCGTTTTGGGCGTGCAGAAACAAGTCTTTCGAAGCTATGGCACGGGCTTTGCAATCTTCTATCTGCTGTTAGGGCAGACCGACAAAACCGGTCCGGAGACGTGGTCAGCAACCGCAACTGGCTGACCCCCGGATACGGGAGCAAAGGTGGACGGTCGTTCGACGTACTAGAAAAGCGTGGACATCGAAGGAGGAAGGCAAGACATGGCAACAAAACAAGGCGAAAAAATAATCGGTATCGATCTGGGAACAACGAATTCAGTTGTTGCAGTCATGGAAGGCAAAGAACCAAAGGTTATTGCCAATAAAGAAGGCAACCGCCTCACTCCGAGTGTTGTGGCCTTTAACGATAAAGGCGAAACTCTCGTTGGCGATATCGCACGGCGTCAAGCAGTGACGAACCCAACACGAACAATTTATTCAATTAAGCGATTTATGGGTCGTCGTCACAACGAGGTAGCAAGTGAAGAGAAAATTGTGCCTTACGACGTTGTTGGTGGTCCGGAAGATTACGTCAAGGTAAAAGTCGGTGACAAGGAGTTCACACCACCAGAAATTTCTGCCACGGTGCTACGGTCTCTCAAAGAGTCAGCAGAAAGCTACCTTGGCCATAAAGTTAATAAGGCCGTCATTACAGTGCCGGCATACTTCAATGACGCACAGCGACAGGCCACCAAAGACGCGGGGCAGATTTCTGGCCTTGAGGTCATGCGAATCATTAATGAACCAACTGCAGCTGCTCTGGCCTACGGCCTTGAGAGTAAGAGCCAGGAAAAGATAGCGGTCTTTGACCTTGGTGGTGGAACGTTTGACGTTTCCGTTCTTGAGGTGGCTGATGGGGTGTTCCGTGTAATCAGTACCAATGGTGACACACACCTTGGTGGTGATGACTTTGATCAGACGCTCATTAATCACGTTGCAGATCAATTCAAAAAAGAGCAGGGCATTGATTTGCGGGATGACACCATGGCACTGCAGCGACTGCAGGAAGCATGTGAAAAAGCGAAGAAAGAATTGAGTTCCGCGCAAAGTAGCGACATCAACTTGCCTTTTATAACTGCAGACGCTTCAGGACCAAAGCATCTTCAGATAACGATAACCCGGGCGCAGTTTGAAGAAATGTGCGACGGACTTGTTGAAAGATGTCGAGGCCCCGTTCTTCAGGCGCTCAAGGATGCCAAACTTGACCCGAAAGACATCGATGAGGTTGTCCTCGTTGGTGGTTCGACTCGGATTCCGAAGGTCCAGGAACTCGTGAAGAGTGTTTTTGGCAAGGAACCGCACAAGGGTGTGAATCCGGACGAAGTTGTCGCACTTGGTGCAGCGATCCAAGGTGGTGTGTTGGCTGGTGACGTTCAGGATGTGCTTTTGCTTGACGTGACGCCCCTTAGCCTCGGCATCGAGACTGAAGGTGGACTGTTCACCAAACTGGTTGAACGCAACACCACAGTACCAACAGAGCGTAAGCAGGTCTTTAGTACGGCGGCTGACAACCAGACTGCTGTGACGGTCAGTGTTTATCAAGGCGAACGGTCCATGGCGAAAGATAACCGTCTGCTCGGGCAGTTTAATCTGGAAGGGATTCCTGCCGCACCTCGCGGGACTCCACAGATCGAAGTGAAATTCGATATCGATGCCAACGGTATCCTGTCGGTGAATGCAAAAGATCTTGGATCGAACAAGGAACAGTCGGTTACTATCGAGCAATCAAGCGGTCTCAATGAAGAAGAGATTGAGAAGATGCGTAAGGACGCAGAACTGCATGCTGAAGAGGATAAGCAGAAGCAGCGGTTAGCTGAAGTACGAAATCGTTCCGAGGCTCTGTGCTTTCAGACAGAGAAGCTCATAAAAGAAAATGATGAGAAGTTGTCGGATGCCGATAAGGCTCCACTTGAGGCAGCGATTGCGAAAGCTCGTGAGGCAGCCAAAGGTGAAGATGCTGATGCTGTCCAATCAGCACACGATGCACTTGAACAGGCTTCCCACGCACTTTCGAAAGTGTTGTATGAGTCTCAGGCAGCAGATGCAGCCGGAGGTGATCAGGCAGGTGGCGAACCGGCTGGTGCCGCAGCAGCTTCCGACGACACCATTGATGCTGAGTTTGAAGTCAAGCAAGACAACGAGTAAG
>CAJQGO010000314.1 GCA_905477565.1 uncultured Planctomycetota bacterium | reverse complement strand
GAAAAACAGTCATTTTTTGGGAAAACAGAAGTGATCCAGTTTGCACCCAAAGATTAAAAAGAACTAGGCTGCCGTTGAACCGGCGATGACGGCTGCAATGGCTCTGCCGACTGTGAGGTGTTGAGCTTGAAGATAACAGGGATCACCCAATCTTCTATCCCCCTAACAGGCAACAAAAACGGCGTACCGCAATGGCACGCCGTCGTTGAGTGAGTGGTGGAGAATATCGGAGTCGAACCGATGACCTCTTGCATGCCATGCAAGCGCTCTAGCCAGCTGAGCTAATCCCCCGTGGCTGTGCCTCCTTCGAAGCGAGCGTAAAGATACGCTGATTTGTGCGACACGCCAAAGCCAAATTTGAGCATCATGGCATGGCGATGGTGCTAATTCCGAGGGTTTTCGAATTAGTGCTATCTCATTGCCTACCGTCCGGAGTCTGCAGAATCAGTTCTTCATTTGAAAAAACCAACAAGGTTAAACGTAGAGATAAATCTAGCAAAAATGCCGCTCTACTGCCAGTCTTTTGACAGTCTTTTCTGCTACACAAATTCCGAAAACCTCCAGCAAATTCAATCAAAGTCAGACCCACGGGGTTCGAGTATTCTGTTTCCAACTGACAGTCTTTGCAACCGCAGATATGTATGGCATCTCTGCCATCCGCAACACAGGAACTTCCTTAATCCTGGAACAGCGACTCGATCCTATTTCCCAGCTTCAAAGGAGAGTCAAGTGTAAACAGCGCGGTTGCCTGCACTTCTGATGTTTCACAATTAATAATCTTGACGGAATAAAGAGCGTCTTGATTATTACAATAACATTGGCTGATCACGACATTCTGCGCGCCAGTAAGTTGGCCAGCTTCAATCGCGAACTCTGAGTTCACTATCCCAGACAGCTGCATCTTTTGCTCTTCGAGAATACGATCTAGGTTTTCGCGATCGATTACGGTGTAATTCTTTTGAAATCCAATTGAGGTCAGTTCTCCGAGAAGGTCGGAACTTATTTGACAGCATTGCTCTGTGCCATTTGGGAGAACGAGAAGTGTTGCTCCTGGACGCGGAGGAGAGCCACTTACATCCACCAAATCTCTTGTCTTTTCCTCAACAACAATGGACTCTTTCTCTTCCGAGAGCAATTCTTCACACAAAGCCCAAATACCAGATGGAATCTCGCCTTGTTTCTTTTCATTGACAGACCATCGAGCTTCACTCAGTCTAATCTGAAACACCCTGATTTCTTTGCCATTTGGCTCAATTCGAAACTCTACTCCTTGTAACCCTCTTCGACCTAAAGAAATGTTGTGATACGCTGGTTCCATGGAAAAACTAGAGGCGTATTCATCAACAGAGATGGTGCCAATGTCCTTCCCATCAACAGAAATTTGAACATAGGGAGTTGTGCCAATGGCTGACCCCTGTGAGTAGAAAAACAAAAGCTCCTGACTAGAAAGTAGTGTGCACGAAAGAGCACTAACTGTTAACAAAAACAAAGATTTTCTAGACATTCGACAAGGGTTTCTTGGTTGCTTTAAGGTATGAAATATTCTTTCTTTTTTGCCATTGTGGTCAGTCTAGTTTCATGTGCCTCGTATCAAAATACTAGAACATTCACGACTCAACATTCCTTCACATATCACGGCACAGACAATTTAGGGCTTGATCAAAACTTTTTTTATGTCTCATACGGAGTTCAAGGAACCTCGAACACTTCTTACAAGTATCGCGGCTATGGTGATTTCTTGGGGGGCGATGTACGAGCGGGTCTTGTCGCAGACGCAAAATCTAATTTAATTGATCAACACCCTCTCGAACCAAATCAAGCTTATGCTAATTTGAGTGTTGACGTCATGAGAACTGAGAAAGGTGAGTTTAATGGAACTGGAGTCGTTGATCTAGAATCCGTTACACTAACCGCGGTGATAACAGCTGATGTGATTGAATACGGCACACCACCTGATGGATACAAATTACCTGTGAAAAAACGTGGCCTTCCCTCATCCTCAACATCTCAAGTTCTGAAAAGTCAGGAATTTGACTTAAGTCTTTCGCAGGAAGCAAATGAGGAGCCTTATTCTTTTGTCGAGGGTGATGCTGTATGGGTGAAATTCCGTGGCATCGAGGTCGAGGGTGTATTGCAAAAGTCCTTCACGAATTATGGCATGACCCAATGGAAGGTTAGCTTTGATGATAACGGCAAGTCGAAAACGAAATATTTTTACGAGGATAAACTCAGAAAAAAACTAGAAACGAATGAATAGAAAGTTTTTCAATACGCTTGTCATTTGCTGCACGATTGCCAGTGCAGGGTGTATGTATACTGAGACGTTACATACATCAATCTATCATGGCACTGACGATCATGCTGGTTTGAGTGACTTTTACTATTTGCAGTATGGCGTTTCTGGATCTGCCTCTGCTTCGTACAATTTCAGAGGCGGAGGTTATGTCAGGGAAGGGCTACTTGCTGAAGCGAAAAGGAATCTGATGCGTCAATATCCGCTTGGTCCCAATCAGGCTTATTCCAACGTTGCAATCGATGATCTGCATACAAGATCAGGATTACAAACAACGGAGGGACGAACAACTTCAACAGTTGTAATCACGGTTGTTGTGTCTGCGGACATCATCCAATACGGTATTCCACCAACGAACTATGAACTTCCAGGAGAAAATAGTAACGGTAGTTTATCCCTTCCTTCTTCTCAACAATTGCCAGTGAGTCAACATTCGGATTTAAGTTCCTCAGAGTACAAAACTTACGAGAAAGGAGACACGGTTCAAGTCAGTGTTGACGGAAATCTCTTGGAAGGGATAGTAACCCAGAAATTTTCAGATTCCAGAGGAACTGAATACAAGATCCAATATGAAGTTAACGGGAAAAAGAAGTCCAAGTTTTTTTCGGGAAAATACGTCTCAGGTGTTAGAGACGAATAATGCTCTAGCCAGCTGAGCTAATCCCCCATCTTCGCTTCCATTGAAACGCGAGCAAAGATACTTGTATTCTTTTAATCTCCCGCGCTTCAAGGTGCAGCGATCGCCTGCAGTTTTTGTACCGGTGGCAAGGAGACCGCCATGCATCCCTCAGGCGACTCTCGAATTAGCCAAGCCGTGTCAGTCAGAGAAGCTCCCGAAAGAGACGGGAAC
>CAJQGO010000313.1 GCA_905477565.1 uncultured Planctomycetota bacterium | reverse complement strand
TCGCCTAAACAGGTTTTGTACTGGCTTGGGCTGCCAGCCCCGAAGGACTGGCAGCTTCGAGCAAGATTCTTAGAACTGCCAGATGATGTCGCAACCACCATAGAACTGACCGTTATTATTCAGGTTAGGACCGAATGGCATGTTGCCTGGACCACCTGGCTGGTTGATATTCTGATTGCGGCTGTACCAGTCATACCGTACTTCTGGACGAATGACTAAGTTGTTGCCAACAAGGTAGTTCAGACCCCAAGTTGCTTCCCAGAAGTTACCGGCAAAGCCGTTTCCGTTTCCGGTGAGAGCACCTTCACGGAAGCCACCAGTAGAAACACGGTATCCATTAACATCCGAGAACCACTCCAATCGAAAACCACCAATCAGGTAATCTGTGAAGTTGTAGAACACGTAATTATTGACACCGTACCAGTACGCTGAACCAGCCTGCTGACCCTGAGTCTGAACAGCGGTATTAGCATGTGCCTGATAACCAATGTCACTCTGGTACACGTACGTTAACTTGTCAGTTAACTCATTCGTGTACACAACACTGGTGACTGTTCGATTACCAATGAAATTTTGGGCAGGGATAGCACCATTGACTGCCCCAGACGCTTCATTGCCACTTGCATTGGCAATAGTAAGAGCCTGAGTTCCATCAGAGCTGGAGAATGTTACAGCTCCAAGGAACGATGCATTACTTGTACTTCCAGGAGAAGGGTTCGCCTGGTTTCCTGGCAAGCCAACGTCCCAGTTATCCCAACCGTTGGTGATACCAGCGATGATGGACAACTGATCGTTTGGATTCCACGTGCCAAGTACACCAGTATGGGTAAACGGTTCGCCATACTGCATGGTGTAAGCATGCGTGTAGAAGAAGTTACCGATCGCCGGCACGACTTCATAACCAATCAGAGTATAGAAATGTCCAAACTTGACATTCAGCGTTTGGTTTCCGACTTCACCATAAAGCTGTGGCATGGCTAAACCATAGTAACGATTTGTAGCCCAATCGTCAGGTGCAAATCCGTCGAGCCCAGCAGCTTGGGTGTAAAGGAAGTCAGTACCATAGAGCAGGTCGATTCGACCACCCAGACTGATTCCTTCGTCTTTCAGGATCCGCTCGTTGATGAGGTAAAGCTGATTCATCTGTCCCTGCCACGCACGATCATTAAACGTGATCGGACCATTCCAAGGGGAGCCCAAGGCATTGGCACCAATACCGAGTTCAACGAAACCGTACGTTTCAATTCCTCGGTTTAATAAAAAGTCTGTTTCGAGGTAACGAGTTGCTCCCTCTTCGATTGCTGCCTCTTGTGGTGCAGCTCCACGGTACTGATAGACGTCCTCATCAGGTACGCCTGCACGTGGCATCAGCGTGACGGGCGCTTGACCCTCAGCCTGTGCAAAAGAATCATAAATGCTGGTATCAACTTGTGACGGTATCGTTGGCTCAGCACCAACAACCGTTGACGTTACCAGTCCAGCAGCTACCCACAAGGGCAGCTTAAACTTCAGGAATCGCATATTCAAAACTCCCCAATCCATAGGTGTCAATCACCAGGTGGCATCTATTGCTACCTGTTAGGCGTGGAGGGTCATAAAAAGGAAACCTTTCCGCCAAAAAAATTCCCTAACTAAACCCTCTCGTGGTAGATCGTCACAACAATGTGACAAAACTGATTTTCACAAAAGAAAGCCGTAGAATTTCCCAAATCGATACGACCGGAATGTAAGAATAGAGGGGACAGGCGGACCTTACGGCCGCAGAACGCCCTCTAGCATGGCGTCAACAAACGACTCTGGGTCAAACGTCGCGAGATCATCTGCCGATTCACCGAGCCCAACAAATTTGACGGGTAATCCAAACCGTTCAGCTACGGGCACAATCACTCCACCTCGAGCAGACCCATCAAGCTTAGCTAGAACAATTCCGGTGCAGCCAGCTGCCTCCTTGAAACCCTCTGCTTGAGAAAGCGCATTCTGGCCGGCTGTTGCATCAATAACGAGTAACACTTCGTGGGGTGCATCAGGAATCTGTTTACTTATCACGCGTCGGATTTTCCCAAGTTCCTGCATCAGGTTTGATTGATTCTGAAGCCTGCCCGCCGTGTCAATAATGCAGATATCAAAGCTTCCTTCGACAGCCTGCGCAACTGCTCGATGGGCAATGCTCGCGGGATCAGAGCCAGGATCGCCTCGAACAATGTCTGCCCCTAAACGGCCTGCCCACATCGATAATTGCTCAACGGCGGCAGCACGAAACGTATCACCCGCTCCAAGAACGACACGAAGACCCGACTCGGTAAACCGTCGAGTCAGTTTTGCGATTGATGTGGTTTTTCCTGACCCATTGACTCCTGTCACCAAAATTACGGTTGGCCCGGATGATGACGTAGCAAGGTCTCCAGTCGTCCCTGCAAGCTTTTCAGAAAGTGTTCGACGAATCGACTCAACCACAACCTCTGGGTCAACGACTCGGGATCGCAGCCGCTCCTCAACATCTTTCACAATGGCTTCGGCTGCAGAAGGCCCCATATCAGTCCGCACCAAAGCACCGCGAAGTTCCTCAAGAAAGGCTGCATCGACATGTCGTCCTTCCTGCTTCAGCAGATCTCGAACGTCTGTATTGAGAACCTGCGCAGTCTTTGACAGACCCGCCCGAAGACGATCAAAAACACTCGGCTTAGCTGCACCAGGCTCCTCTTCTGTGCGTGGTGACGATTCTGCTGAAGATTTTCCAAAGCGAAATAATGCCATGAATACTAACTACTTTATTTATCGTGAAAAAAGGAGGAAGAAATCCCCTGACCTAGACATCGGCTGGGTTTACTTCTTCTTGTAGTGTCTTTCGAAGTTCTTCCCGATCGTCGAGGCAACGCCCGAGTATTCCGCTGACGAATGGGGCTGAATTGGCTGAACCATAGCGGCGTGCAAGCTCAATACCTTCATCAACCACAACTGGGCCAGGCGTGTCAGAACAGGCAAGCTCAAATACCGCCAGCCGCAAAACGGCACGGTCTGTTGAAGCCATTCGGTTTACTCGCCAGTGTTCGCTCCGCTGATCGAGAAGACCGTCAATCTGCTGCTGATGTTGCGCAACACCTTCAATGAGTGCCTTCGAGAAAATGACCGAAGCTGAATCCTGGAGCCGAGCATACAAAAAAGGCTTGTAATCTATCGAGGCAGCCGAAGGATTAAGGTCAAACTGATACAGCACTTGAAGAGAGACTTCGCGGGCACGACGGCGGGTCGACATAGTTAAGCAATCCGAACAATTGAATGGGAATCGAAAGTATGGAAGAGAAGTATAATGGAGTCTTACGGAGAGAATGAATCAATTCTCAGAAAGATCTTCCAACAGGTTCATCATGGCAATTGCAGCCTGAGCACACTCATCTCCTTTGTTGCCAACATCACCGCCGGCACGTGCCTCCGCCTGGCTTCGCGTCTCACACGTGAGCAACCCAAAGAGCACAGGAATTCCATGCTGCCGACCAACACTTTCCACGCCGTTGGCAACCGCTGTGTTTATGTGTTGATCATGAGTTGTCTCACCACGAATGACTGCACCGAGGCACAGCACCGCTGCGAATTGTCCACTCCTGGCAAGAGCATGAGCAGCAAGTGGTAACTCAAACGCTCCGGGGACTTCTGCTATTTCAATTCGTTCAGATGAGACACCAGCGGCGTTAAGGGTTTCGACCGCCCCGTTTACCAGCCGGCCCGTGATTGCCTCATTATATTTCGACACAGCAATGGCGACACGCACATTACCCGGAGCCGATGCCGTTTGTAATGCATGTGTTTTGCAGCCTGCAACCGCTTCGCTATGTGGAACAGATTGTGATGGAACCCGCATATATGCCTCAAGACTTCAGGCTCTGTAAGAACTCATGGTTTGAGCTCGTTTTTGACAGACGGTTGATGAGCAACTCCATTGCGTCAGGTGGATTCATTTCACTGAGCACTCTTCGCAATACACTTGTTCGTCGAAATTCATCGCTACTAAGGAGCATTTCTTCGCGTCGTGTGCCAGAGCGATTGATATCAATTGCCGGGTACACACGCTTATCAACCAAACGACGATCAAGAACGATTTCAAGGTTACCAGTTCCCTTGAACTCCTCAAAAATAACATCGTCCATTTTGCTGCCCGTATCAACAAGAGCCGTTGCAACGATTGTCAATGAACCGCCCTCCTCTACTTTCCGGGCACTCCCAAAAAATCTCTTCGGCCTCTGCAAAGCGTTGGCATCGACACCACCGGAGAGGATTTTCCCAGAGTTTGGAACCTCAGAATTCCAGGCTCTGGCAAGACGCGTGATTGAGTCAAGAAAAATAACGACGTCTTTACCATATTCAACGAGTCGCTTTGCCTTTTCGATCACCATATCGGCCACCTGAACGTGCCGGCTCGCATTTTCATCAAACGTCGAACTGATGACTTCACACCCGGGCCCTTGCACCTGACGCTCCATGTCAGTGACTTCTTCTGGCCGCTCATCAATCAGGAGCATGAACACGAACGCCTCCGGATAGTTCGCCAGCACTGCTTTGGCCATCTTCTGCATAAGAATCGTTTTTCCGGCACGCGGAGGACTCACGATAAGCCCTCTCTGGCCAAATCCAATCGGGACGACCAAGTCAACGATTCGTGTCGACAACTCTTCGGCCGTGGTTTCTAGTTGAATTCTTTTGTCCGGGTGAAGCGGCGTGAGATCATCAAAGAACACGTTACTAGCAAGTCGAGCAGGATCATCTCCGTTAATTGCCTCAATACGAAGCAACGCAAAATAACGTTCACTTTCTTTTGGCGGGCGGATCTGACCAGCCACACTCATGCCATTGCGAAGACCAAAGCGTCGAATCTGGCTTGGTGAAACATAGATATCATCCGGGCATGCCAAGTAGTGGTAGTCGGGACTTCGTAGAAATCCAAAGCCGTCTGGCAGAATCTCGAGTGTTCCCTCTCCAAACATAAGCCCGTTGAGCTTCACTCGTTCTTTCAGAATCTTAAAAATAAGATCATGCTTTTTCTCACCTGCGATTTCAGCAACCTTTTCAGACCGAGCAAGCTCGATGAGTTCTGCCATTGAGAGCTTTTGCAATTCAGCAATCTTTGTATCAGTCTGTTTGAGCAGGTCATACCGCTCACGCACTTCCAGATCATCATCATCAACCTCCGCCGCAATTTCCTCTGCGATGGATAGTGGCTTGTCTTCAGGGTCAGTTGGCAGATCTTCCGGGGTGCGATCGTTGTCTGACATGAGTCTTCGGCTCTCGAAATGAGATTTGCTTCGCAACAATGCCAATCTATTGAGTAGACACAACCTGATGCCAGGTGGTCTCAATACAGTTTGTTGAAGGCAAACCAAAGGAAGGAAGTGGGGGGGCGGGAATCGAGAATGTCGCCTAGGATGAACCGTGCGTAAGTTTCTCCCAAAGCTTCTCAATCTCGTTTTTAGTATAGGCAATATCGCCAGAGGTATCCACGGTGGAAACCGCTTGCAAAAAGGACGAGTCGTCTGGGAATCCTTGAATCCATGCCTCTTCTCGTGCAGCAACCTGTTCAGCAGAAAGCCCACGGAGAGCTAATCGCTGATGTCTCACAGAATCCTCACACTCGAGCCAGATAAGCCGATCACAACGATTATGAAGCCCTGCCTGCACGAGCAATGGCACATCAAGTACGACAACCGTTTTTCCTGCTCCAAGACCGGCTTCTCTCTGGGCAATCGCCCGCAGCCGTTCTTCGAGCCCGCTCCGAACCCTTGGATGAACAATGGCCTCCAAATCCTTCAGTGCATTTTTCTGCTCTGGCTGATTGCCAAATACGCACTCCGCCAAGCATGAACGATCAATCTCATTGCCCGTGAAGACGCTGGTACCAAAGCGAGCTTGGATCTGACCCCGAACCCCTTCATCCTTCAGTGCGTCATGCGTCAACGCATCAGCATCAATGACTACTGCACCATGGTGCCGCAACAGATCGGAAACTGTTGTTTTCCCTGCTCCAATTTTTCCAATAAGACCAACAATAGTCATGCAGATGACCTTTATTTTTCACAATCAGCCCATGTTGATCCAGTCTGCACTGAAACTTCCAACGGCACTTCAAGATCCATGGCACTTCCCATTTCATGCACGACAAGTGCCTGAAGTGGCTCAGATTCAGCACGCGGATATTCAAAGAGCAGCTCATCATGAATCTGAAGCACAAGAAATGAGGACAACTTGTCACTCACGAGCTGGCGGGCCACTTTCAGCATCGCCAGCTTAATGAGATCTGCAGCAGAACCCTGCACGACAGTATTCACTGCAGTCCGTTCCGGCAGGGAAAGCGCAAAGACACCTCCTGCGCCTCGACGTCCTTCGTGATCACGAACACCATCTATCGCCCGTCGTCTTCCTAACATCGTTGCAACGCCTCTTTCAGCCCGGCACCGATCAAGCACCTCGTCAATAAACTGCGATGCACCTGCAAACTTCTCAAAATATGCTGCGATGAATTCTGCTGCCTCTGGCTGGGAAATACCGAGTGCCTTCGCCAACCCAAACGCTGACTGTCCGTAAAGAATCCCAAAATTCACGGCTTTCGCTGTCCGCCGCATTTCAGAGGTGACTTCTTCTGATTCCACCTCAAAGACAGCAGCCGCTGTTCGAGTATGAATATCTTCTTC
>CAJQGO010000312.1 GCA_905477565.1 uncultured Planctomycetota bacterium | reverse complement strand
GCCGCCGATATGGCGAAATGCAATGAGCGGGGAATGGAACATGCTGGCAGTAACATACGACCGAACAGCCGGCGAGGTCGCTCATTACGTGAACGGAAATCAGATCAGCCTGGAATTGATACCAGAACATGCAACCGTCCCCCGTATTAATCTTAGTGCGGCCTCTATCGCCAATTGGGCAGAGCCGATGTATCGGACAGACGAGGAGTTTACGTGTCGCAACCTCAATGGCTCAGTCGATGAGTTGTTTATTTTCGATGGTGCACTAGGTGCCAGTGAAATCGCAACGATGTATTCGCAGAGTTCTGGTGGAGAATGAATATGAAAATCTATAAGTCACCGAAAAGCGTGCGAGTTTGGCTGCTGCCAATGGTTTGCCTGCTCTTTATGGGGGCTCTAACGGTTGCACCGTGTCACGTTGCGATAGCTGAGGAGGCTGAAGTCGATGCTCGTAAAGATACGTTGGAAGCCCATGCAGAAGAGTTGTTTGCCTTAGAGGTGCTACCACTCTTAAGGACGAAGTGTTTTGGTTGCCACGGGGAGGGTGATGAACTTCGGGGTGAATATTACATGACATCTCGGGACGCTCTGGTTCGTGGTGGTGAGTCAGGGGATGCGGCGGTTGTTCCAGGAGATGCAGGCACCGGTTCGTTACTCGATGCTATTCGGTGGGATGGCCTTGAGATGCCACCAAAAAAGAGTGAGCGACTTACATCGGATGAGATAGCACTTGTTGAGGAGTGGGTGCGAGGGGGAGCGCCGTGGCCTTCTTTGGAGAGGCAGCTTGTAATCCAGAATTCAGCGAAAGACCGAGCGTTAGAAGAAGGGTTAGTTCGATGGAAAACAAGTGGCGGGACAAGTCAGGAATGGACCGATCGGAAATATGTAGAGAAAGATCTTTGGGCCTTCGCAAATCTGCCTGCAGCAGAAAAGTTCCTTCCCGCGGAGGTGTCACACACCAATGCGATTGATTTCTTTGTGGATAAAAAAATAAAGGAGAAAGAACTTGTTGCCTCACCGCCGGCTCATCCGATGGAGTTGCTTCGTCGAGTGTCATACGACCTTACTGGCTTGCCGCCGACCGCAGAACAAACTGCAGCTTTTGTTGAGGCCTTTGCTCATGATAGTGAATCAGCCTACGAGGAGTTAGTTGATCGGTTGCTTAGTAGTCCGAGGTATGGAGAGCGGTGGGCGAGGCATTGGCTCGATATCACACGGTATGCTGATACCGGTGGGATGAGTAATGACTACGAACGGTCAAATATGTGGCGATACAGAGATTATGTCATTCGCTGTTTCAACAACGACAAGCCATACAACGAATTCATAAAGGAACAGATAGCGGGAGATGAGCTTGCAAAGATGTCTGTCAGAAAGCGGCATATGGCAGCAGGACTCGACGGAAAAAAACTCTATGCAGCTGTACGAAAAACCGAAACGGACGGTGAGTACACAGAAAGGGAATCAGAACTCCTCGTTGCCAGTGGGTTTCTTCGGCTTGGGCCGTGGGACAACGCGATGGTTGATGAAGATCAGGCTCGTCAGATTTTTCTAGACGATGTTGTGAATATCACGGGCCAGACATTTCTCTCACAAACCCTTCGCTGTTGTAAGTGCCATGATCATAAGTTTGACCCAATTCCCACTCGAGATTACTACGGCTTCTATGCGGCATTTGCGACGACCTTTCCGGTAGAGCGTCCAGCACCCTTCTTGAGTGTTGAATCACGTGATCGCTTTGATCCTGAAAAAAAGTTTGTTGAAGAGATGTTGTCTTTTGCCAAGGCGGAAAAGGCCAAACTTGTCAATAAGCGTGAGGCAGCAGCACGTGTATGGTATGCCGAGCATGGGCTGCCGTACAAAGAGGAGGGTAAACGAAGAGCGGATCCTGATGATCAAAAGCCACCTCGCCACGTTGGTCTGGATCCTGCTGAGTCGGGAATGCTGAAGGTACGTGAGCAGGATGAATGGATCTGGGAGCGGCGGCTGGAACGGTTTGAGCCGCTTGTTCAGAGTGTGTTTAGTGCTCCCAACATGCCAAAAAAGACTCAGAATGCGAGAAACCTACGGAGATTTACGGTGTTCCGTGATGATGATGGCTCAGTAGACACATGCATTCTCACCGGTGGCAGTCTTGATGCTCCAGGAGCGAAGGTTTCGCCTGGGGTACTCAGTGCAGTGTCGCTCCGGGCACAGCCCAACGGGCCCGCACACGTGTTGCCGGATGACGTAGGTGGGAGGAGAACGGCACTGGCTCAGTGGATCGCAGATGCCGGTAATCCATTAACCGTGCGAAGCATTGTAAATCGTGTCTGGCAATATCATTTTGGTCGTGGACTTGCTACGAACTCAAACAACTTTGGCGCAAAGGGCGGAAAGCCCACTCATCCAGACCTGCTCGACTATCTGTCAAGGCGGTTTCTTCAAGGTAATTGGAGTATCAAGAAACTCCATAAGGCGATCATGCTCTCAAAGGTGTATCGGCGGTCAGTCATTCCGGTGGATGAAAAGAATCTGGCGCTAGTAGATCCAGAAAATAGCCTGCTGACACACTTCAGAAGGCGACGGTTGACTGCAGAAGAAATTCGAGATTCTCTGCTGTCAGTAAGTGGAGAACTCGTCCACGCAGATGGTGGAATTCCCGTTTTTCCTGAAATGAACATGGAGGTCGCTCTGCAGCCGAGAATGATTCAGTTTTCTCTCGCTCCTGCATACCAACCGTCGGTTTATCGCGACGAGCGAAACAGGCGAACGATTTTTGCCTACCACTGTCGTGGTCTGGCTGATCCATTCTTGGAACTTTTTAACCAACCAAATCCAAATGAGTCGTGTGAGTTACGTGATGATGCATCGGTTACTCCTCAGGCGCTGACGCTTCTTAATAGTGAATTCATGTCCGACCGTGCTGTAGCGCTGGCCGATGAACTCATCAGGACATCACAAGACGATGCCATGGCGGTCAGCAAAGCATTTCTTCGGATACTTGGAAGAGAACCAGTTGATGATGAAACGCAGCAACTTTTCACGTTTTTGAATGATTCTGTTCGAAATCGTACGAAGGAAGGTGCTGCACCGCGAGGATATCCAACGGAGATCACGCGATCACTCGTTGAGGAGTTTAGTGGGCAACCTTTTGAGTATCGTGAGATACTGCCGAAATTCATCACCTACGAGGCTGATCTCAAAATGGAGAATCTATCGGCGGAGGGCAGGGCGCTGGCAGATGTATGCCTGCTTCTGATGAATACAAATGAATTTCTTTTTGTGGACTAAATGGTGGCACAATGTTTACGACAAATCGACGTAATTTACTTTTAAGTCTCGGAGCCGGGCTTGGTCCGGTCGCGCTGAGCAATCTTCTTCAA
>CAJQGO010000311.1 GCA_905477565.1 uncultured Planctomycetota bacterium | reverse complement strand
CGCCGTGCGTATGAATGCCTCCGGAAGAGTAATTAAATGTTTTTTCAGAGGTCCATGTTTTACCAAGAATAGGGGGACTTTCTCTTCGCTGCGTAAAGACAAGAAAACCATCACGAAACGAGAGATTCTCTTTTGTATATGCACAATCTACTCCTGTGTTCTGCACATTTTTATCATTGATTCCAAAACCCCACATTTCAGGATTGAGTGCTGCCGTATTAAATTCATCACCAAACAGAAGGCTCGACCCTGGAGGCCCAAGGCTATTGATATCCTGCGAATAAACTGCTGAGCAACAGACTGCAAGTAAACCACAGAGAACGATTCGGGACACCATGTTAAATCACTCCTACACAGTCAAAGCTGAATCAGTTTTCTCAGCCACACTGATCGCGACAAATATCGTAACAAAATCATTCATGAATCAGCCGGGCACACGCACGTGATTCCCCAAAACAAGGGACCATACTCTCTTCATGATCGCAACATACTTCACTACTTTGAGGATACCTTAAAACTTATTTCTTACCCTACACGTTTTCCAATTACTTCCCCAAAGATTCAGCTTCATATTTTTTATATAAGCCAAGTACTTGACCAATCCAATAAACTACAGGAAACACAAACTGCTTCATGGCATGAGGAACTTCAAGAACGTCAAACTCTCCTCGAAATTGCATTGTAAGATACGAAGCATCAAACAAGCCAGGAGTATTCGAACCTCGCTTGGATGTCGACGAAAAAAGAATTGTCATATAACGCTGTAAATTTCCTGCAGGTTTTGCCCAAGAAAGAAGTATCAGTTCCTCGTCACTACTATTCCAAAATCTATGTGGTACAGACTTTTCAAAAACTGTGCTTTCCCCCACCTGAAGATGCTGTACATCAGAACCTGGGGTCTGGTATGTCATGACTCCCTGCTTTACTTCAAACCCCTCTGCCTGATGAAGATGAACATGCAAAATTGGTCCACAACCAGGCTGCACATACCCTTCAAATAGAATTCGGTCGCCATCCGGCTCATGAATACATTCTTTGAACCGAACAATTTCACCGTGACCGCTATTTATTGTTTGCGGGATACGTAATTGCATCTTCTTCCTTTCGAACCTGATATCTTATCCACAACAACGCACTATCGACATTGGCTGACTAGGAGATACTTCTATGAGGATAGCACTCTTTCTCATCATCTTTTTCAATGTGACTCGTGGGGTTGCTGATGATCGTCCAAATATTATTTTCCTCATGACTGACGACCAAAATGTGAGGTCTTTGGGATGCTTCGGAGCACCTGGCGTGAAGACGCCGAACATTGATGCCCTTGCAACTGATGGAGTGGCATTTGATCGACATTATGACACCACCGCTATCTGCATGGCATGCCGCGCGACTGTCATGACCGGTCTTTTGGAATATCGGCACGGCGTCAACTTTGGCACCGGCACAACAGGCGATGGGCAGATGAAGCGTAAAGATTGGGAGGAAAGCTATCCAATGCTTCTCCGCGATGCTGGTTACCGAACTGCATTCGCAGGTAAATTTGGCTTCACAATTGAGGATACATCCGAGGGCGGCCGGTATCCAGAGAATGACTTTGACGCGTGGGGGGGCGGCCCCGGACAAACATCATTTGTCACAGCACGAAATAAATCGATGGCGCACTATGCAAAAAAATACCCTCATGCAACTCGATCCTACGGAGCCTTTGGAAGTGACTTCATAAGAGAATCAGCGAAGAAAGACCAGCCGTTCTGTTTATCAATTAGCTTTAAAGCGCCTCATCGGCCAGTTCAACCAGACCCACTTTTTGACGACGTCTATGCTGGAACACATTTTCAAAAACCAGAAAATTTCGGACGCGAGCATGGAACCCATTTCTCAGAACAGTCACGGCAAGGGCGACAGTATCAACGGTTTGAAGAATGGCACTACAACGACTCGTACGACGAAGTTATGGCAAAGTACTACCAACTTATCTACGCCGTAGACGTGGCTGTTGGCATGATTCGTGAGGCCGTTGAAAATGCTGGAGTAAAGCACAAAACACTCATCATCTTCACTTCTGACAACGGTTATCTCTGTGGATCACATGGATATGGGTCCAAGGTGCTTCCTTACGAAGAAAGCTCCCGTGTTCCACTCATCATATATGACCCACGTTCTCGAAAAAAAAATGATAGATGCAACGCGGTGACCGGCAACATAGACCTAGCAGCAACGATTCTCGATGCAGCACTAGGTAAGCGTCGTCACGGAAATGGAACCAGTCTGCTCAAGCACTATGCAACCAATGACGACCAGCAGCGAGATCGTATCATTCCACTTATCAATGTATGGGGGCCAGAGCAGGTCTTCAGTCTGGGTTTTGTGAAAGGTGAGTGGAAATATATTTACTGGCCATACACCGGTGACGGAATGAAGCCCACGGCAGAAATATACAACCTCAAAGAAGACCCGTTCGAACTTCACAATCGAATCAACGACAAAGCAATTCGAGACATTCGCGTGCAACTCGAAAAAGACTATGCCGATCTGGTTCACGATTGGACACAACAAGCCATTCATTACCCACATTACAAAAAAGCCGCTACTATTTTCACTCCCAAAGGAATGTAATGAATGAAGCACATAACTCTTATTTGTGTCGTCTTGACGTGCTCATTAACTCGCGCCGAGCTGCCTCAATTCGACAAGGGCCCAAGACCAAAAGACTTCAACGAACTGAAAAAATACTACGCAAGTCGTGGCCTACATATTATACACAAAAAAATTAAAACACCTGTTGATGTGCGACAGACAAATAATCTTGTCTACTCTCAACGACATGGTCACCCACTGCACATAGACACCTTTGTTCCCCAAAAAGTTAATACGACACAAACTGTTTTGATACTTGTGCACGGAGGTGGTTGGAAAAAGGGGGATCGCTCCGGCGAACACACAAAAGCGGCATGGTTTTCAAGTCGTGGCTATATAGCCGTGTGCCCTGAATATCGACTTTCTGGAGTAGCTACATTCCCGGCCGCAATCCATGACCTGAAAGATGCTATTCGCTGGACTCGATCCCATGCTTCTCAGTGGGGCGCGAACCCTGACAACATTGTTCTCATGGGATTCTCAGCCGGCGCTCATCTTGTTGCTCTTGCTGCAACAGCTGGACCTGAAGCAGGACTCGACTTACCAGCCAGTCAAAGCCGATCGAGTTCTGTGGCTGCATGCATTGCTGTTGCGGGCCCATCGATAACCAATGATGAACGAGCTCTGCTAGACGCGAGAAAACCGGGGTCAAATTATCAGTTGTTTTTTGGCGGACTTCCAGAAACTATTCCTGATGTTTACGAGCAAGCATCACCATCGCATTGGGTATCTGGCAATGAACCTCCCATGCTTTTTATCACAGAAGGCAACCCAGAAGCCCATAAGATCATTCGCTCAAGATTGGACAAGATGGGAATCCGGAACGAAGGCTTCAACTTGACAGGCGGACTCCATAGCGAATGGAATTGGGAACCATGGTTTACTCCAACAATGGAAGTGACCGAAAAATTCATCCGTTCTGTTGCCAGTCCGTGATTTACAATGATCGTTCAACAGACGACTCATATCTCATGCAAATTGTTCTGTTCGATCATTGCAACGCCGTGTGATGTTTCATTCATCACATGGCACACACCGGTTGTAACATCGTATACCATGCCAACAATGCCTACCTGACCAGATTCGACGAGTGCCGAAATTGCTGTACTCTTTTGTATAATTTCACGCACAGACCGCTGCACATTTCGTCGAACAATGTCGTCAGCATCAGTTGCATCTTTAGCTTCTTTTCCATCAAGTACCTGCAACTTGTCCCTGTCATTCTCATGAACAACTAACTCAAGACTTTCAACAATAGGCCTCACGTACTCGCATTCCTGAAGATCTGGTGACTGCTTTCCAGTGACAGAATCAATTGCTGACTGAACCGCAACACAACGATTATGTCCAACCACTACAACAAGCTTTGCACCTGCCGCAACACATCCAAACTCAATGCTGCCAAGAATTTCTGGTGTAACAATATTGCCTGCGACACGAACACTAAAGATATCCCCGAGCCCCAAATCGAAAATGATCTCTGCCGGAGTTCGGGAATCAATGCAGCTCAGTACAACTGCCATTGGATACTGACTTGCTGCAGTAGCTGTAACCTGCCTGTTGAAGTCACGTTTCAGACGACGACCTCCTTGGAACCGCTGGTTCCCTGCAAGCAGATAACTCAATGCTCTGTCTGGTGTTGAATGCTCCTGCAATTCCCTACTTGAAAAATCAACAAACTCGATTCGGTTTTTAATTTGATACTTATCCCGAAAGCCTCGAGTACTGACATGGACACCACGAGCAGGGCCGACAACATCACGGTATTCTTTAATCAAAGACAGAATATCTGGGTCGATGTATACGGTGTCGTGTGCGTCGACCAGGAAATGTTTTCCTGACTCAATATTGTCGAATGCCTTCCGTAATGCCGCTCGATTAA
>CAJQGO010000310.1 GCA_905477565.1 uncultured Planctomycetota bacterium | reverse complement strand
CAATACATGTCACCAGATCATCACATGTTTGAATGTCCAACACCCACTCTTTGTGCAAACGCATGCCGTAGCTTCCCTGAAGCCGTACGATTGCATCCTCAAGGCGGGCGTCGTCTATACCTGCATCTGTTAGAACTGATTCAGGAGTCAGAAGCGTTTGATTTGAACTGGGCATGACGCGAGAAAGTTCGTTGAGAACCACCCCGTAAATCACGTCACGAGTGTGTGCATTGGGGACCGTTCGCTGATCATCAACGGTAATTGTCGAGGGTGGTGCCTTGCCGAAACGAATCATGTAAGAACTTTCTGCCGGGAGTCATCGTGCGAATCGCAACTGTGCGGCATCGAACCTTTCTACTATAAACAAACAATTGGCCTAATCAATTCAGGTGATGAGCTAGTCCGTTTAATTTTGACCAGTAGCAATCGGACAAAGCGGCATAATCCGACTAATTGAAAGAATAGTGTCTGAACGCATCAAGAACAGGATGACAGGCAGAAAATCGTTCAAAACACGACTCCTTGACGTTGAACTACTCGAGAGACACGACGTGCCGTTGATACTTCGTGGCCAAATGTTCTTGATGAGAACATCATGATTTTGGGTAGGTTTATCTCTTTGGAAGCTTGGGTTTCCATAACTAGTTTCAATGTTCGTCTCTTTTGTTTTAAAGTTAGTGTTTGGTACTGTGGAATATCGAATCGCTGTATGGTTTTGTGAACGCTCAGGAGAAGGGTATGCGAGTGGTGTTGGAGAAAACATTCTGGTTTGTGGTTCGCATGATTTTGCGACTTCGCTACCGAGTTTGTGCTGATGGTCTTGATCAACTTCGCAGCTTGGATGGCCCTGTTCTCGTCCTCCCAAACCATCCCTGTTACATAGACCCTCCGACTGTATTGTCACATTTGTATCGAGCGGTCAAAGTTCCGCTTCGGCCACTTGTCTACTCTGGGACATATCGCGTTCCGTTTCTTCTGCCACTGATGAAACTTGTTCGAGCTTTCGAAGTGCCGGATCTATCAGCGCAGAGTCAATCTGCTGTGGTCCAGGCGCAGCAGTTGATCGATACGGTCGTTGAGAGCATCGATCAGGGGAACAGTTTTATTATTTACCCTTCTGGCCGGCTCCAAAGAACAAATCTTGAGAAGATTGGATCGAACAGGTTGGTGCATGAAGTTGTCAGTCGATGTCCGGCAGTCACAATTGTACTCGTGCGTACCCGTGGGTTGTGGGGAAGCCTTTGGGGGTGCGCGCGAACAGGGCAGCCACCAGATCTGACATATAACGTACTTGAGGCACTGGGCTGGTTATTAGCAAGTTTGTTCTTTTTTCTTCCAAGACGCAATGTTCATCTGCATGTCGAGGTCGTGCCAAGAGAACAATTACTGATTGGTTCGCGTGAGGAGTTTAACAGAAAGCTAGAAGACTGGTTTAATACCGATGCGGCAGAATCACCGATTTTCGTTCGGTATAATTATCTTTTTGGACCGGTCGAGGGAACGTATCAGTCAGCCGCTGTTGCTGATATTGATACCGCCGCAATAGATAAAAAAACAATCGTTCAGGTCAATGAACTCGTTTCATCTTTTTTAAAGCGGGACCTTGTCAACGAAGAGCAGCTAGCCAGCACACGACTTGAAGACCTTGGCTTAGACAGCCTTGATCGAATGGAACTTGCGCTTCGTATAGAGCAACAATTTGGTTTCCAAAGTGATGACGTGGTGGAAACGTTAGGCGCCCTTTGGGGTCTTGCAGATGGAAAGCTCAACGCTGGTGCTGGCTCCAATAAAGTTTTGGCCGTGCCCAAAAACTGGACTTCATCGGTTTTGCCTGTAGTTGGGCAAAACCGTTCTGGTAAATCGCCTTGGTTACTCGATGAAACCGTTGCTGCTGCGTTTGTTCATCGAATGATTGAGACGCCGGAAGCGGCGGCGACCGGAGATGCGATGTCTGGTGTCCTGTCACGACGGAGATTGCTCGTCGCGGCGACTTTGATGGCGCAGCGCTTCAGAAAAATTCCTGAACGACACGTTGGAGTGATGCTTCCGGCAAGTGTTGCAGCGGACATTGTTTTCTATGCAATACACCTTGCTGGAAAGACACCAGTCATGATGAATTGGACCACGGGTCCGTCAGGGCTGGCCCACGGTATTGAGGTGACAGGAGTTAGGCAGGTTGTGACCTCCAGTCGGTTGGTTGACCGACTCGGAATTACAATTGAAGGCGCGGACTATATTTTTCTGGAGGATGTGAAAAAATCGATAAGGAAGACCGATGCCTTAAGCCTTATGGTTCGTACCTATCTGCAGCCGGCATCCTTCCTTAGAACACTCCCTCAACAGAATGAAGGCGATCCTGCTGTTTTCCTTTTTACCTCGGGGTCGGAATCATCACCGAAGACTGTTCCACTTACGCACCGAAACCTGTTGACCAACATCCATGATAGCCTCGCCGTTCTTCAGCCTGACCAGAGCGATAGCCTGCTCGGTTTCCTTCCGCCGTTTCATTCATTTGGGTTGACGGGAAACGTCTTACTCCCTCAGTTGTCGGGCATTCGAAGCGTTCGGTATGCCGACCCGACCGATGCACCAGGACTTGTGCGGCTTATCGGGGCCTATAAGCCTTCGATGCTGTTCACGACACCGACTTTTCTTGGATACATTCTTGCCAATTGCTCTGGGGATGAGATGCAAAGTCTACGCAAAATCATTACAGGTGCCGAAGCCTGTCCCGAGGCAACGCACGAACTCTGTGCTCAAAAAGCTCCTGAAGCAATTATTCTTGAAGGGTATGGAATCACTGAATGCTCGCCTGTTGTTGCAGCGAACAGGATTGAAAAAAACAAACATGGCAGTATCGGTAAGCCCGTGGAGCATGTTGAAGCGAGAATAGTCCATCATGAAACCATGGAGCAGCTTCAGAATGGGGAGACGGGGATGCTTCTGGTTCGGGGTGACTCAATATTTGATGGATATCATTCCTACGAGGGCCCAAGTCCGTTCGTAGAAATTGAAGACCAACAGTGGTACCGCACTGGGGACCTTGTTTCCGCTGATGATGACGGCTATTTACACTTCCGAGGTCGGTTGAAACGATTTCTGAAAGCGGGCGGTGAAATGATATCACTCCCGGCACTGGAGAAACCTTTTCAAAAGAAGTTTCCTGCTGATCACAATGGGCCACGAGTAGCTGTAGAAGGTATTGAGACTCCAGGTGGCCGAATGGTGGTGTTGTTTACAACCGCAGATATTTCAATGCGAGAAGCATCTGACGTGCTCCTTGAGGCCGGCCTGCGGGGGGTTATGCGGCTCGATGCAGTTCAGAGGATTGAGGCTATTCCACTCTTGGGTACCGGGAAGACAGATTATAAAGCACTCCGCACACAGGTTGAAGCACTTGCCAAAGAAGCAACACAACGGCAGCCCACCAAGACGGTCTAGTTATGACTGATACAGAAGAGCGTAGCTTCTCCACGTATGAATAGGTCATCACCGACTGGGGCGGGTGTCGCATCAACTCCCTCTTCCATGTCATTCACCGCAACAACGACAGGATCATTGCCGTCACGAATGACAGTGATCGTCCCATTCCGGTCAGTCATATAGATGTGGCCGTTTGCTGCGATTGGTGATGCGTAGGTGTGGCTTACACCTTCAATACGCTTCTGTTCATACAGTGGTGTTCCGTCTTTGATATTGATGCATGTAAGTAACCCGGTTTTTGCTTTGTAAAACCATATTTTTCCATCATGAAGGAGGGGTGATGCAATATCGGGTGTGTTCCGTGATACGGTCCAATGCACGTGGGGCGAGCCCTGGATATCACCACTTCCCATCAGGTCGAAGCATCCCAGGAAGGAACCTCGAAACCCAGATCCGATGAGTACAAGACCGTCCTCAGAGACTGCAGATGCAACCGGTCGCATGGTCTGACCTCCGCACTTCCAAAGTTCTTTGCCAGAGGCAAGGTCGTATCCGCGAGCTGCATTTTGACCATTCATGGCAATCTGTTTTGAGCCATCGTCAAGTGTGACAATAAGTGGAGTTGCCCAATTGGTTGGTTCATCGCGTGGAATATCCCAGAGTGTCTCGCCGGTTACGGCATTGAGGCAAAAGAGGTGGGATGGGCCCTCGTGGTCCCACGGGATCACAATCTTGTCATCGACGAGAGTCGGCGAACTACCTTCACCAAACTCATTGCGGGTGTGCATTTCACCGAAATCTTTGTTCCAGACTGGCTTTCCGGTCATGGTTAGGCAATAGAGTCCCTGAGAACCGAAGTGTGCGTAGACGAATTCACCATTCGTACATGGGGAAGCTGACGCATACCCATTGGTGCTATGGGTTCCTTCGTGTGGGATGGCTTTGATACACGAATGGTCCCACTGTTTTTTTCCTGTCTCTCTGTCAAAACAGAGTAGTCGGAAATCGAGTGTGCCGCGTCCATCAGAAACAGGAATAGCGGTGGATACAAAGACCTTGTCGTTCCAGATAACCGGTGAAGAGGACCCGCGGCCGGGTATCGCCTGCTTCCAGCGACAGTTCTTTTCTGGACCAAATTCTTTCGGCGGTGTTGCAGTAGGGCTCTCACCATTGCCGGTCGGACCTCGCCAGTGGCCCCATTGGTGTTCGTTCGCGTCCACTTCTTTTGGAGTGAAAAATAAGGCGTTAAGAAGAAGTACCACAACCAGAAAAGCTTGAAAACGGTTTCGAAACATTGGCAGGTTTGTAGAGGTGGCTTGTGTCATGTTTGTATTTCTTGATACTGATGGCATTATGGAGAGGACGTTTTCCTCACCCTAATACAATACTCTTTTTCCTTCACGCTGTGAGGAGTGCAAAACACATGGCCGCCTTTCCTGATATCCCAAAAATTCAATATGAGGGGCCTGAATCCAAGAATCCCCTCGCTTTCCGCTGGTACAACCCGGACGAAGTTGTGGCTGGGAAGACTATGAAAGACCATTTCCGGTTCACGGTGGTCTACTGGCACACGTTTCGGGGAACAGGGAGCGATCCATTTGGGGCGGCAACGCTTCAACGTCCTTGGGACGATGGCACGGAGAGTGTTGACAACGCATGCAACCGAGCCAGGGCGGCATTTGAATTATTTGAGAAGCTCGATGCACCGTTCTACGCGTTCCATGATCGTGATGTTGCGCCGGAAGGTCAAACATTGGCTGAGAGCCATTCGAATCTCGACGCTGTAGCAAAAGTTCTTAAGGAAGAGCAGGAACGGTCAGGCGTCGGGTTGTTGTGGGGTACTGCAAATCTCTTTAGTAATCCGCGGTACATGCACGGTGCCGCAACATCATGTAATGTCGAAGTCTATGCCTATGCAGCAGCTCAAGTGAAAAAGGCTATCGAAGTGACGAAAGAACTCGGTGGTGAAAATTATGTATTCTGGGGCGGTCGTGAAGGCTACCAGTGTCTTTACAACACTGATATGAAGCGTGAACTTGATCATCTGGCTCAGTTCTTTCACATGGCAGTGGACCACGCCAAATCGATTGGCTTCACAGGACAGTTTCTCATTGAACCAAAGCCAAAAGAGCCTACAAAGCATCAGTATGATTCAGATGTTGCGGCATGTGTGAACTTTCTACGAGCATATGATCTTACAGACTCATTTAAGCTCAATCTGGAAACAAACCATGCAACGCTTGCCGGTCATGAAATGTTGCATGAGTTGGAGGCAGCCGGCAGCCAAGGATTTCTTGGTTCGATTGACGCAAACACTGGTGATCTGCTACTTGGTTGGGACACTGACCAATTTGCTACAAACTATTATCTAACGACGCAGATTATGCTGGCTTTGTTGAAATATGGTCTCAGCCCTGGTGGCGTGAACTTTGACGCAAAGGTGCGTCGTGAAAGCTTCGAGCCTGTCGATCTGTTCTATGCTCATATCGGGAGCATGGATGCCTTTGCCCGTGGCCTGCGAGTGGCGGCGGCTATTCGTGAAGAGGGAGCGCTTTCGTCAGTTGTGGCCGAACGATATAAGAGCTGGGACGGAGATCTAGGAAAGAAAGTCGAAGCAGGCAAATCCAGTTTTGTTGAACTTGAAAATCTTATGCTCGAAAAGGGTGAAGCCGCTGCAAATACGAGTGGTCGTCAGGAGCTTCTTGAAAATATTGTGAATCGTTATCTCGACAAGCACTAGAGCCTTTTGTTGCGGATATTGTTGTGGATCACCCAGTTGATCGTGATGACGAGACACTCCTGCGGGTCTGCCGTGAAACACGAACGCGGCGGGGCGGGCCGGGAGGTCAGCACCGTAACAAGGTTGAAACAGCCGTTGTGCTGCTCCATGTGCCAACTGGTATTACAGCTGAGGCATCTGAACGGCGTAGCCAGGCTGAGAACAGGCGAGTTGCCTTATTACGGCTTCGGCTGAAACTTGCGATTGAGTGGCGTATGGTCCGGGATAAGGTCGGATCGCCACGCTGGCAGGGACGAGTCAGGCAAGGGCGTCTGACGATATCAAGTGACCATCAGGAGTACGCGATGCTTGTTGCAGAGGCGCTTGACCATCTCGCCGCCTCAAATGGTGACATGCGGATTGTGAGTGAGTTTTTGCATGTTAGCCCGACGCAGCTGGCAAATCTTTTCAGGAAGGATTCGGCTGTCTGGGCGGCTTTTCAAGCAGATCGAGTAGGGCGAGGGCTACGACCTTTAAAGTAGTTTGTGGATTCTGTCTGCTGATTGTGTGCAGTAGCCCAGTGTATAAAACCTTTCGCCGGGGCTTCGAAAATCATTGAGATGGATGATCAATCATGCCTGTTTGACGAAGAGCGTCTGCCAGTGCGTGTCGAGCATTATCCACAGCAACCGCCTGGCGTCTGATCGCTGATGGGAAGGTACGATGTTGGAACATGTGCTCAAGGTTCTCTATTTCTTTTTCATACTGTTTGGACCGTGCAAGAATATCTTCATGTACTGCCCATTCTCGAAGATAGATTCCAACAATAAGTCTCTTATTCCAACCCTCGCATATTGGAATCCAGTGAAGGCACAGTTGAGGTTTTTCTGAGAGCGCGGCCGTGGAGGATTCGATGGAGGCTACTCGAAGCTCTTCAAGTGCCTCTTTTGGATCTGGGTAGTATGCAAAACAACCTGCGATACTGATTGCGATGATCCCAGCAAGACCACATAGTCCAATTACAGGAGCAGGGAGTGCAATATCAAATCGGCTCTGTATGGTATCGGTTGCCGGTGGACGATAGAGCCAGTCATCCAGTTTCTGTTGTGGGTCAAAGAGTCGTAAGAGACCTCCGCAGGCAGCAAGTATGCCAATGGCACTTATGCCGAACCATTCATGTGTTTGGGTCTCAAGTTTGATGCGTCGAAGAATATCTCCTGTGAAACCTCCATTCGGTACTGTGCCAGAGCGATACGGTGAGCAGTACCGGTCAAAGGCATGACTGTGATCTGATGCCTCAATTGCTTTAGGGTAGAGTGGGCCCTCGACACCGTAGGAAATGCCTATGACGATGAGCAGCATGAGTCCAAACCAGATGCCGAGTTTTTTCCACCCATAGTGCCACAACATCCAGGCAAGTAGACCGACGTTCATACCTGCACCAAAGCAAAGCAAGATAAATGCTGC
>CAJQGO010000309.1 GCA_905477565.1 uncultured Planctomycetota bacterium | reverse complement strand
CATTTGTTTTTCTTTCAGTGTGGCGGCTGGAGGGAGACGCATGGCGATTCCTTCGATGGCAATCGTCGCAACTTGCGTCAGCCGTGCCAGCAGTTGGTGATGTTCGTATTATCGATGAGTTGGGACAGGATGGCGGGTGGCAGCTTCTTGTTGAAGACGATTTTGAAAACGTGAATGGCGAAGCCGATACGTGGAGCTGGAAGGACGGTGTTCTGGCCTGTACGGGACGCCCTGTTGGTGTGACGCGGTTCCACAAGCCACTTGAAAATTTTGAACTCTCTCTCCAGTGGCGGCACTTGTCATCTGGTGGGAATTCTGGCGTCTTTCTGTGGGCGCCTTCGGAGTCACTCCTTGATCTTGCTCCCGGAAAATTGCCGCGCGGGGGAATCGAAGTACAGATTCTCGATCATGGCTATGCACAACAGTACGAAAGAAAATCTGGACGAAAGGCTACCTGGTTCACTACTGATGGTGATGTCTTTGCGGTCGGAACATCAAAGATGGATCCGTTTCCACCGCTCTCTCCAAATGGAACACGCAGCTTTCCGAATGCTCGATATAGTCGAGGAAGTCCACAGTGGAATCATTACTATGTCAGAGCTGTCAACGGAGAGGTTCGGCTCTGGGTGAATGGCCACGAAGTTTCTGGAGGCAACACATGTTCGCCATCAACAGGTTATCTGTGCCTTGAGTCTGAGGGTGCTCCTGTTGAATTCAAGGAAATTTACTTACGAGAACTGCCTTGATTCTAAAGTTGTGCGAGTTGCTCAGCGATGGAGCACAAAACCCTCAATCGCTGCATATTCAGGCAATCCAAGTTTGTCGTAGAGTCGAGCAGTCTCTTTGTTCCGATCCTCTGCCCGCTGCCAAAATTCTCGAGAGTCTGTTGGGCCTGGAAAAAGTGCTCTATCTTTCTGGCTCTCGTGTTTGAAGATGGCCATCCTTTTTCGCTCTACTTCTTCAGGCGAAAGTGGAACAGCCATTTCAATTTCATGCGGTTCCCACTCTTGCCAGGCGCCCCGATAGAGCCAGACCTCACAGGCTTGTGCCCATTCATTATCAGAAAGCTTTTCCATGGCCTGAAAAACAGCCCCTAGGCATACACGATGAGTTCCATGAGGGTCAGATAGATCACCAGCCGCATAGATTTGATGAGGTTTGATCGAATTCAGGAGGTCTGCCGTAATTTGAATATCGTCAGGACCCAGAGGTTTTTTTCGAACCCGGCCAGTTTCGTAGAATGGTAAATCGAGGAAGTGAATTCGTTCCGGTTGAACACCTGAGTGCCTGGCACCTGCTCGAGCTTCAGTCCTTCGGATAAGACCTTTCACTTGTTGCAGTTCTGGGATGTCAACTGCACCGGCTGCTTTTGTGCGGAGAAAGTGCCGAATCTTTTCAGCAATTTCATTCGCTTTTTGTCCGACTCCAAATGTTTGGCAGAAAGCTTCAACAAAATCTACATGAGCGTCGGCTGTTTCATCCCATACGGCAATATTGCCACTCGTTTGATACGCAACGTGCACCTCGTGTCCTTGCTCACAGAGACGGATGAAGGTTCCACCCATGCTAATTACATCATCATCCGGGTGTGGACTAAAGACAACAACCCGCTTTGGAAATTCTTTTGATGTCGTTGACTCAGACAGTCCACGAATACGTCTTGTTTCTCCGGGCTTGCCTCCTGGCCACCCGGTAATTGTGTCCTGTAATGTTCGAAAGACTTCAATGTTAATGTCGTAGGATCGTCCGCGTTTTGACAAGAGATCTTGAAGGCCGTGTTCGTTGTAGTCTTCGTCCGTAAGTTTTAAAATCGGCTTACTCAGTTTTAGTGAGAGCCAAATCAGAGCCTTTCGAGTAAGGTCGTCAGTCCATGTCAGCCCAATTGATTCCAGAGGACCAACAAGCCATGGAGACTCGAAACGAGTCAGTTTTGCAGCGGCTGCGCGGTCAAGGACAAACTTGGCGTCAGGATGTTGCTGAAGAGAACTTGCAGATACGTGGCTGTTTGGAGTGTCTTCAACGGCTTGGCGAACAATAGGTGCTTTATGCTCCCCAAATGCAAGCAGAACGATTCGGCGAGCATCGAGAATGGATCCAACACCCATTGTGATAGCTTGTCTCGGAACATTCCACTCACCAAAGAAGTCACTGGCGGCATCGGCTCGCGTGACGCTATCGAGTGTTATGAGTCTTGTTCGACTTTCGAGACTGCTGCCCGGCTCATTAAATCCTATGTGGCCAGTCCGACCTATACCGAGAAGCTGTAAGTCGATGCCACCTTCGTCACGTATTTTTTCTTCGTATGCCTCACATGCTGCGTTCACATCGTTGCGGCCGAGTTGTCCATTTGGGATATGAATATTCTCTGGGGCAATATCGATATGATCAAACAGGTGTTCACGCATGAACCGGTGGTAGCTTTGAAGAGCATCTGGCTCCATTGGCCAGTACTCGTCGAGGTTGAATGTGATGACGCGCTTGAAGGAAAGTTGTTCTTCAGTATGGAGACGAATAAGTTCATCATAAATCCCAACAGGAGTGCTACCCGTTGCAAGACCGAGAACAGTTTTTTGGTTCTTACCAGATCGCGTCCGAATAAGTGCGGCTATTTCGCGAGCAATGGCCCGATTAGCATCTCCAGAGTCATCGTAAACAGTTACAGGTACTCTCTCAATGGTTGAGATATGTGGAAGAGGGCCCCGATAAATCGGGTTTGACCGAGTTTCTTTTGTCCGAGCGTGCATGCGACCCCCTGCGACCTGTGGTTCCAATAACTCCTGTATTTTGACATTTTTAAGGTTCTTAGCAAGGAAAACTCAGTCTAAATTATTCCTTTAAGAGTCGGTCGGTATCGGTGATAGTGATTGGCGGGTGTATCTGTTCAGCGTATGCTCGTCCTTGCGGGGTCAAATAAAGTGTGCAGCTCCAGAGTTCGCTCGCATACTTTGATAACCATATTTTCAAAAAAGGGCGTGCTATGAGCGATCCAACTGAAACATCACCTCCAATTCGACTACCAATGACACGTTTGGGTGTCATGATGTTTCTCCAATTTTTTGTTTGGGGGTCTTGGTATGTCGCGATGTATGGCTTTCTGAATGATGCAGGTATGACGGAGATAGGACCTGGTGGCTCCTTTGATGCTGCCGCCTACACAGTCGCACCGATCGCCGCGATTCTGGCACCTTTGACGCTTGGCTTAATCTGCGATCGTTTGATGAACACGGAGCATGTACTCGCGATTTTAAATATTGTTGGCGCTGGCCTCCTTTGGCTTGCTCCCACTCTTGCCAGTGCGGGTGCGCCGGACAGTTTTTTGAGTCAGTTCACGCAGCCCATGATTTTGTGCCTCCTTGCATACATGCTGTGCTTCATGCCGACTTTGGGCCTTACGGCAAGCTTGTCGTTTAAACATCTTGCCAATAGTGAAAAAGACTTTCCTGCTGTTCGTGTACTTGGAACGATAGGCTGGATCGTCGGCAACTGGGCGATGTGGGGATGCCGTCTTTTCAATGGTGAAGGAAAAATAATCAGTCAAGCGACAGCACAACTCGAGCAGGCGAAAGCGGCTGCCGGAAGCGACGGGGCGGTGAGTAGTGCTGCTCAACAAGCATTTGATACCGTAATGAGCACAATCCAATATTCAGATAATTCACCGCACATATTTCATGCTGCAGCAATCGCGTCTGGAATTTTGGGCGTGTATTGCCTGACCCTTCCAAAGACCACTCCGCCTGCAAAGGGTGAGCCTATTTCCGTGTCAAAGGTTCTTGGTGTCGATGCGTGGGCATTACTCAAAGACAAATCATTCTTCGTCTTCGCAGTCGCTTCCTTTCTGGTGTGCATTCCATTGGCCGGGTACTACGCAAAAGGGTATGGGTTTGTTGATGCGATGGGAGTGAAGCTGTTTGGCTCGACCACGGGTGCTATGAGCACTGGACAGATGAGTGAGATTCTCTTCATGCTTGTCATGCCGTTTTGTTTTGCTCGCCTCGGAGTGAAGAAAATGCTCATGATTGGCATGTTGGCGTGGGCAGTTCGTTATGGGCTCTGGGGTTTTGCCTTCGGTCAGGCAGGCCCTATGCTCACTCTACCCATCTTTGTTGGCATTTTGCTGCACGGAATCTGTTACGACTTCTTCTTTGTGACTGGAATGATTTATACAGACAAGAAGGCAAAGCCTGAGGTCCGTGGCCAGGCTCAATCTCTGATCGTAATGCTGACTCAGGGCTTTGGGCTTGGTATCGGCGCGCAAGCATTCGGGTGGTGGATGGGCCAATGTACTTCAACGGATGGCGTAGTGAACTGGTCCCAACTGTGGTATGCGCCAGCCTTGTTTGCACTCGGTGTCATGGTGGCATTCACGTTGTTATTCTGGGACAAAGGTGACAGGACATCGGAAGAATCACAGCCGGCTACAAGCACAACCGAAGGCTGACTCCATCATGCGCATGTACTGTCGGTAGTTGGTTATGTTGATTCACTGGGTGGATTCCTAATGTCGGTGTTGTTGCCGATATTCACCGGGCGTCATGTTCCGGTGTTTTTTGAAGAGGACGCTCAGGTATTCCGGGTATTCAAATCCACAACGGTCTGCAATCTGTTCAAGAGTCAGGGCGGTTTCGCGAAGACATCGTTCTGCTTTCGATAGCCTTGTTTCGATGATCAAAGCATGGGGTGTTTTACCGAGTGCTTTTTTGAATCGTGTTTCAAGAGCTCGCCGGGTAAGCTGTGTTTGTTTGACGACGTCATCAACCTGAATTCCATCGCAGGCATGAGCCAGAATATAGTGTGCTGATACCGATACGTCCTTGTCCTCGACGGCAAACGTATCGGTAGACTGACGAGTCGCAATGCCCAACGGCGGCAAGAGAGTATCGAGACGTTTTATCTTTTTGCCGGACATTATTGAGTCAAGTTGTTCGGCGGCTGCGTAGCCAGCTCCTTCCGAGTCAGGGACGATACTGGAAAGTGGAGGAGTGGCAAGCTGGCACAACAGGGGATCGTCATCGACTCCGAGAATAGCAATAGACTCGGGGACGCGCCGCGAGGCTTGAATGCATAAGTCGATCAAGCGGCGAGCAAGTGAATCATAAGCTGCCATCAAGCCACATGGCTCGGGTAGTTCGGCAAGCCAACGCATAAGTCGCCGGCGAGCATGTGGCCAAGTCATACCACTTGAATCATCGTCCACATGAAAGACCAGGGCGTTGATACCGGCTTTTTTTGCCTCGGCTACGAACGCATCGCGACGCCAACGGGACCAATTAAATGAACCTTCACCACAGAAAGCGAGATGCCGAAACCCTTTTTCAAAAAAGTGCTGGATGGCTAGTTGCGCAATCTTCTGATCATCGGTTTCGACCCACGGTATGGTGGACAGCTCTCGTGCAGAACTCACGTCGACAGCCGGTAGCTGAGTGGCTTGCACAGCTCGAGCAATCGATTTGGTTTCAATTCGCGCTATGATTCCATGCCCTGAATAGGTGCGAAGCCATCGAGGCGGGTCGGCGCGACGATGTTGCTCAGGCAAATCGATGGTCCACTTCTCGTGCTCTTGCTGGTATCGAAGAATACCGCGAAGGAGTCCACGTGCGTATTCATTGCTTGTTTCAATAACGAGAGCAACAGATCGTTTCATTAAAAAAATTGTAGCAAGAAACGGTTGTAGAAATGGTAAAATAGCGTAGTAAGGGTGCGCAATATTACATTGTCTACAAAATTGTTTTTACTAGCATTTATAATTCATCAATTGGTACTTTTCAGTCATGCATCCGCGAGCACGGAGAAAAAATGTCGGACCCCGTACAAGTTGCCATGATCGGTCTCGGCTTTGGTGCTGAGTTCATACCGATATACCAGGCGCACCCCAATGCAAACGTTGCTGCTGTCTGTCGACGGAACGAAACCGAACTAAAGGCAGTTGCTGATCAATTCGGCATTGAAAAACGATACACCAGTTATGACGATGTCCTCGCAGACAAAGACATCGACTTTGTTCACATCAATAGTCCAATCCCTGACCATGCATGGATGTCACTCAAGGCGCTCGATGCAGGGAAGCATGTGATGTGTACTGTGCCTATGGCGACAACAATCGAAGAATGTCGTCAGATTGTTGAAAAGGTACAAGCAACTGGCCTGAAATACATGATGGCTGAAACAGTCGTCTACAGCCGGGAATTTCTTTTCATCAAGGAGCTCTATAAAAAAGGTGAGCTTGGGAAAATTCAACATGTGGCAGCATCACATCCTCAGGATATGGATGGATGGCCTGATTATTGGGAGCGCATGATCCCCATGCACTATGCCACGCACGTCGTGAGTCCGTGCCTTGGGTTGCTCAATGACTTTGCCGAGTATGTAAGTTGTTTCGGTTCAGGCACAGTGCGTGAAGACATTGCCAAAAAGTCTGGTAATCAATTTGCTGTTGAATCATGCCATATCAAACTACGAGACAGTGATCTGACGGCACATGTTTGGAGGTGTCTGTACGACGTCGCAAGGCAATACCGTGAGAGTTTTGATGTCTATGGAACGAAGAAGAGTTTTGAGTGGACATTAGTTGAAAATGAGCCCCATGTTATTCATACAGCCAAAAAGCCAGAGCCAGAGATTCCAGAAAAAATCGAAGTTCCCGACTATGCTGAACTTCTTCCTGAGTCGATTCGAAGGTTTACCCTTCCGCAGGAAATTCACGACGCAGATCATCTCTCATTTTTGCAGGGCGGCGGTCACGGTGGCTCACATCCACATCTTGTTCACGAATTTGTAACATCCATTCTCACCGATCGTGATCCGTGGCCCAACGCCCTTACGAGTGCCAACTGGACGAGTGTTGGTATCTGTGCGCATGAGTCGGCGCTGAAAGGTGGTGAAATCGTGAGGTTGCCAGAATTTACTTTGCCAACACAGGCTGTTGCAAAGACGGAATAATCTATGCAAATGCACGCAAAACATACCGTCACGGTTTTTATTCTCTTGGGCCTGTTGTTTGTCCAAGGTGCTGGGAAAGACGTCCTTGCCAGTAACGATGTTGATTCTTTTCAGCTCGTAGTAACTGCCGTTGGGTCTACAACAGACACCAGTGTTCAAGCCGCTCTACTGAAGGGAATGCTCCTTGGGCTTGAAGGTCGCAGGAGTGTTCGTGCTCCAGAGGGTTGGTCCACGCTGAGTACTACGCTTGCGTGCAGCACAAGTGCTTCGGTGCGTCAACATGCTTTGGCTCTCTCTCAAATCTTTGGTGACACAGTGGCAGTTGCAAGTGCTTTGGAGTGTGTTCAAGATTCAACCATAGCCGCTGCCCAGCGTTGTTCAACATTGAGTCTTTTGCTTGGTCAGCAGAACCAAGAGGCCTCACAGCTACTCAAAGTGCTTATTGACGAACCAGCACTGACGCTCAGTGCAATACGTGGTTACGCAATTGTCAGAAATGACGAGGCACCAGCTGTACTCATCTCACGTTATTCCAAACTGAATGCCCAGCACCAGCGAGCAGTCATTGAAACACTCGCTTCCAGAAAGGCTTACGCTGAGGCGTTGTTGGAAGCTTTGAAGATGAATCAGATACAACCCAGTGCGGTCCCAGTCCAGGTGGCCCGGACGCTAAAGAATCTTCTTGGGAAAAAGTTTACTGATGTGTATGGTGCACTACCGGTTGTCGGTGCGGAACGCGAGCACCTTATTAAAAAATATAAAAAGCTGTGCAAGCCCTCAGCTGTGGCAGCAGCAGATGCTTCACGAGGCAGGGCTGTATTTCAGAAAACCTGTGCTGCCTGCCATGTACTGTATGGCGAAGGTGGAAAAGTGGGGCCGGAATTAACTGGTGCAAACCGTGCAAATCTGGATTACATCTTATTAAATAGTGTGTATCCCAGTTTGGATGTTCCACATGCGTACAGGACCGTGTCGGTGCTGACGGTTGATGGCCGTGTTGTAAATGGAGTATTGGCTGAAGAAGACGGTACGAAAATTGTCTTACGAACACCGGAGCAGCCGAGAGTTGTCATTGCGAAAGAAGACATCGACTTCCGAAAGATTTCACCACAGTCGATGATGCCAGATGGACAATTGGATGCCATGAAGCCACAAGAGGTCATCGATCTTGTGAAATATTTGAGGACGACTGAGCAAGTGGAGTTGCCATGATAAACCGATCAATGCAACGATTCTCTTACGAGCGCAGGAATGTAGTGTCATTTGTTGCGTTGGCTGTCTTTATTGTGCATGGAATAGCCTCAATTCCTCTCGCGACTGCTGATGACAGTCGTAATCAACTTCCAAAGAAACAGCACAAGGACAGCGACACTCCATTTTTGAAACCAGCGGAAGCAGTTTCAAAAATGGCCATACCTGATGGATTTCAAGTATCTGTTTTTGCTGCTGAGCCGGATGTCGCTGAGCCCATCGCCTTCTGTTTCGATGATCGTGGCCGGATGTGGGTTGTGGAAAATTTTAATTATCAAACTCGTAAAAAACATACTGACGACCCGGTGAGTCGAATTCAGATACTTGAAGATACGGATGGCGATGGCGTCTTCGATAAAAAGAAGACATTCACGGACAGGCTGACGTTCACATCCGGGATTGCCTGTGGATTTGGTGGGGTGTTTGTTGGGTCGCCGCCAAACTTTTCTTTTATTCCGGATGAAGATGGTGATGATGTCCCCGATGGACCGGCACAAGTCTTACTTGATGGATGGGGTATTCAGGATCGGCATGAAACGCTCAATAGTTTCATTTGGGGGCCGGATGGTTGGTTGTACGGCTGTCATGGCGTGTTTACGTATTCCAATGTTGGGAAGCCAGGTGATACAGATGCACAGCGTCAATTTATTGATGCCGGTATCTGGCGATACCATCCAACTCGGAAAACTTTTGAAATCTTTGCTCGTGGATTATCAAATTCATGGGGATTTGATTTCAACGACTACGGGCAGGGGTGTGCAACATGTTGTGTCATCCCGCATCTTTTTCATGTCGTGCAGGGCGGCACGTATCACAAGCAAGCTCGGCCACACGTCAATCCGTATATCTATGACGACATAAAAACCATTCGTGATCACACACACCTGTCCGCTCATGGGGGGGCTCGGTTCTACCTCGCAGATACGTTCCCAGCGGAATATCGTGATCGTCTATTCATGTGTAATATTCATGAGCATGCTGTATTAACGGATGTGCTTGAGCCGAATGGTTCAAGTTTTATTGGTCATCATGGTGATGATTTTTTACCAACGAATGATTTGGCATGGGTTGGGTTCAGCGTTGAGGTCGGTCCTGAGGGTGGAGTTTACATTCTTGATTGGCATGATCAGAACATTTGTGGCAATGAAGTAAAGTTTCCCAACAGTGGCCGTGTGTATCGGATTATGCCGACTGGTGTGAAGGACAAGGTGACGCCAGATCTTTCTGCTATGTCTGATGCAGAACTCGTTGAGTGCCAGTTGCATTCGAACGATTGGTTCGTCCGCCATGCAAGAACTCTCCTGCAGCATCGGCAGGCAAGCGGAATGCTGAATCATAAAGTGGTTCATCAGAAACTCAATGACATACTCAACACAACATCACAGCCACCCAAGAGATTGCGAGCGTTATGGGCGTTACATGTGACTGATGGACTAACGAAAGGCCAGCTTTATGAACTGCTTGATGATGCAGATGAATATATTCGGGCATGGTCAATTCAGTTTCTCTGTGACAAGAGCGAAACAAATGCGTTTCAGCCAGAGCGGGATGCAGGCTGGGCTCTCGAGACAGACACACTTGAGAAACTAATTGTCATGGCGAAAGATGATCCGTCACAGGTTGTGAGGCTGTATCTAGCTTCCGCAGTGCAGCGACTGCCATTCGCTCAGCGATGGTCAGTTCTTCAAGGGCTCGTCTCACATGTGGAAGATGTTAGTGATAATAATCTTCCTCGTATGTACTGGTTTGCGTTGGAGCCGATGGTGCCGGAGTATCAACGTGAATCACTTGAACTTGTGATGGCTGGGAAAATACCGAGTTTGCAAGAGTTTGTTGCGAGACGTTTGATTACTGGCGACGGTAGCAATAAAAAGATCAATCAGGTGCAAAAGGCCGAAGCATGGAACGGCCTGATCAAAAAGATTGCAAAAGGGGAAATGGCTACAGCGCTACGAGTGTCTGATGTTGGAGAAGGTGGCGTTGTTGAGCATGCTGTGTTTCGGAATGAGTCAGCGGTACAGACACATCCTCTCGATCGAAAAACACCGTGTGTTCTGAGCAAGAATCAACTCACGATACCCGAAGGTAAGAAAACATCACTGAAACTCCGTGTCAGTCATCATCCACATGGTGATTGGCAACTTCGCGTTGTCGCAAACGGAAAAGTTATGGCGGATTACGTTATTGGCCCGGACACAGTTGAGTCAGACGAGTGGCTTGATGTGTCGGTCGACTTGACGGAATTTGCCGGCCGTCGTGTCGCGCTGGTTTTAGAAAATCGTGCAAATGATTGGCAGAATGAATGGGCGTATTGGAATAGTTTGGAACTCGTTTCGGAGTAGTGTGATGCGACAGAGTTTCAAGGTGCGTGCTTTTTTCTGTCTGCTGGTAGCTTCTCTTTTCATTTTTAATGCCTCTGCCCAGGCTGAGAGGCCGGCAAAGATCGTCTTTGTTTCAGGGAAGCCTAGTCACGGGCGAATGAAACATGAGCATCGAGCCGGCAATATGATTCTCGCGGATGCTCTTGATCGATCAGGTCTTAATGTTGAAACAGTACTCGTTCCATTGCTTGGCTATCCGAAAGATCCATCTGTTTTTGAAGACGCCGCGACCATTGTTATCTTCTGTACGGGGCATCGAGGGCATGTGCTCAATCCGCATCTGGCTCAATTTGACGCACTGATGAAGTCCGGGGTTGGTGTTGTGATGATTCACTGGGCAACGGAAGCTGAGAAAGGCGAGCCAGGTCAAAAATTTCTTGAGTGGATGGGTGGGT
>CAJQGO010000308.1 GCA_905477565.1 uncultured Planctomycetota bacterium | reverse complement strand
TTAAACTCCATCGTGAGAAGAACAAACATCGCAAACAGAGCAACAATAAAACCCACCCCAAGGCTTCTGAGGCTCTCTTGAGTTTGCTCCTGCTCCCCCTCCCATCGAACGCTCACAAGTGGATATTCTGCCAACAAATCTGGCATCAGTCGCTTTTCCATATCCCCAGTAATCTGGCCGCTTGTTAGCGAACTCTTCGCGACATCGATATCAGCAACAACGGTTATAGATCGTTTCTGACTCAATCGATTAATTTCTGAGTAACCCCGTCTGATTTCTATCTCAGCTAACTCATCAAGAGGCCGCTTGACACCGTCGGGACTCGTCACACGAACATCATTCAGTGTCGCAACACTTCGGCGTTCTTCTTGTGGATATCTGACCATGAGCTTTACTTCATGACGACCTCGCTGAAGCCGCATTACTTCTTCGCCGTAATAGCTGGCCCGGACAGTACCAGCCAGATCTGCAAGAGACACGCCCATCGCTTCAGCTTCTGGTTTCACACGGATCTGATACTCCCATTTACCAGGCCGGGAATCATCGTCGATGTCGATAACGCCAGGATATTGAACAAGCCACTCCTTGCACCGCTCAACGGCCTCCTCCAACTGACGAATAGACTCCGGGTCACTCCGAGACAAGAGCTTAAACTCAACGGCCTTCCCGCCAGGTCCAATATTTTCCGTTCCATAAACAAGGCTTTCCACGCCGGGAAAGCTACCCGCTGCCAATCGCCAATCACTTATAAACTGCTCGCTTGTGACATCTCTACTTTCACCATCAACAAGCTCAATTGCTACAGCTCCTACATGGCTCCCACTAACCCGAGCATCTGGACCGACCTCACCCCGGGCAGCCACTTGCCCTACTGAGCGATGCACGAGACGAACAATCGAATCACCCGAATTCGAGAGTTTCTGTCCCGTTTGGAAGGCGGCTTGTTCGATTCTGCGAGTTGCTTCATCCGTCACTGTTGATGGCGTGCCATCTGGAAACGTGACCTTTGCCAGCAAACGATTTGCATCAATCTTTGGAAACAATGAAAACGGTGTGACGCCACTCCGCACAAGTGCTACAGCCATCATGAGAACACTGACAGCGACTGCCATAGTGCTCAAACGATTCGCTAAGGCAAGATCAAGGAAAGGGCGGTAGCAGGTTTGCACCACCCACTGCAGGCCTCGGTCACACCCTTTCTGCAGCCACGTCAATACAGGCAGAAACACACGAAATGGGAAAAGCAGCCACCCAAGTACGGTGAACACGAGACCCTTTTCATGAGAAAGGTGGCCAGGAAGGACAAGTAAGGATTCACCAAGAGACATGATCAGGGCTGTGATGAATGCGAAGGGCATCACAGCAATAAATTTCCCCATCACTCCAGAAACAAAGCAGAGTGGCAGAAACGTAATGACTGTAGTGGTCACGCTCGACACAACACTTGGCGCTACCTCAGCAGTTCCGTCGACGGCAGCGGTGACCAGCTTTTTCCCGAGCCGACGATGACGCTCGATATTGTCACTCACAACGATCGCATCATCGACCACAATGCCAATCGCCATAAGAAAAGCAAACATCGACAGCATATTGAGCGTCTGGTCTGTTAGAAACATCAGGCCACCAGCGCCCAGCATGCAAAAAGGGATACCTAAGGCGACCCAAAAGGCGATCTTTAAATTAAGAAAAAGCGACAATATGACAAACACGATGAGAAGGCCCTGGGTGCCTGTATTCACAAGCATTTCAAGTCGATCACGAACATCGATTGATTGATCTGCCCATGTCACAATCTGATACCCTTGCGGTAGCGACACCTTGGCAACGTAAGCATTAACTGCCTCCGTCATGGCGAGCAGATCTTCACCGGAACTCCTATCGATGGACACAACCATTCCTTGCCGACCGTTGATTTGATTCGTTGCAGTAATATCTGCGAAGTCATCTCGAACCGTCCCTAGGTCACCTACCGTTAAAACGAGGCCATCGGGCAACGTAACCAAAGGAAGAGTGGCGATTTCATCTCCAACGTATCGCTTGTTTTTTCCTCGTAATAGAATCTCACCACTCTCACCACGAATCGTTCCACCGGGCAACTCAAGATTCTCTCGACGGACGATATCCGCAACATTCCGCAGTGAAAGCCCATACTTACGAAGCATTCTTTCTGAAATCTCAATATCGATTTCGTAATCTCTTGCTCCTTGAAGATTTGCAGCCGACACTGCCGGCAAGGCCAAGAGGTCATCCCGCACAAGTTCTGCAACATCGCGCAACTCAGATTCTGAGACACCACCAGCCACTCGGGGGGCCAAAACGCCAACTTTAATTGCAGGATTACGAAGTGTCACCTGCTCAACCTTCGGATCCTCTGCAAGTTCGGGAAGACTTGGGATACGCTCGACCTCCGAACGAATTTCACTGAGCACCTTCTGCACATTTTTCATGCCAGAATCGAGTTCGAAAACACAGAAACCTACTCCTTCCTGTGCGACACTCGTAAGTTTTTTTATCCCAGAAACACTGCGACACGCTTCTTCAACTTTTTGGCATATTCCCTCTTCGACTTCTTCCGGCGTCGCTCCGGGGTAAGGCACAGAGACAAGGATTATCTCAAGCTCAAATTCCGGAAACACCTCTCTTCGCATACCGGCAAAACTCATTGCTCCCACAATGAGAATTGCCACAACCAGCGTATTCATTGCTGGCATATTATTGACTGTCCAAGAGATCAGACTGCGCATGAGGGCTTTTCACTTACCTGATTGGGGAGAAGCAGATGATGGACTGTCTTTTTGTTGATCAGGCGCGTCTTTCTTATCACCATGAGACTCGATAGCATTATCGACGACTAGCATATTTGCTCGCGGATTCGCAATCTGACTCAACACTATTTGGTCATCCGGCTGAATGCCGTCTGCAGTTGATTCAAAAACAGCTCTTCCTGCAGACACCTGGATAAGTGGTGGCTGAAGAATCATCAACTTTTTGTTCCTTACAGCCCAGACATCTCCATTGGGTCGTAATGCCTCGCACGGAACTGATACAAGTGGCTGATTTGTTTCAACCTCAACCTGAACATCAACAAACATTCCACGGAGAAGTGATTTTGGTGCACCGGGAGGAAGATCTGGCAGCACTGACCCATAGCGATCAATTGCCTCAACATCAGTCGGATCGGACACAAGGACCCTGCAGGGAAGCGTTCGCGTTCGCGATTCCAAACCTTTCCCTTCCTGCCTTTCGAGAACGCCTTTCCAGCGATACTGACGCTTCCCTATTCGGTAAACAACCGTCGCTGGTGTATCAGGAAAATCATAAGGAGACATCCCTGGTGCTTGACGACTGTCGCTCCAAATTCGTGACACATCATCCATCTGCAAACTCACTCTCACCTCGGCCGCACTAGTATCCTCAATAGTGACCAGTGGACTTCCTTTGCTAACAAAGGATTCTGCCTCAACAATTTCTTCAACAACAATACCACTCACGGGAGCAGTTATGCGTGTTCTCCCAAGATCAAGTTGGGCTCGCTCGAGCATTGTTTCAGTCAGCGTCTGACCTTCGTTTAGACGAATACGACGCTTCGCAAAGACGCGACGCTGGCCCTGCAAGTTATTTAGATTGTTGTCAGCCGATAGTTCATCTCGTAAAGCTCTCTCATAATCTGCTTCAGTCACAACCCTGTCAGATTTGAGATTGTTTTGTCTCACAACTTCGCGATGAGCAAGTTCAACTTGTCTTTTTGCAAGTTCCACGGACTGAACATTCTGATTAATCTCTTCATCAATTTCCTCAATCGATAATACTGCCTGCTTTAATTCCTGCTTTAGCCGCCGCACTTCAAGTTCGTAATCACGAGGGTCAATTTCAAGAAGCAGCGTACCTTGTTCAACATACTCCCCACTTTGGAAGGCTTCTGTCTTTTTGACAATTCGCCCGGAAACTTCAGCTGAGAGCGTTACTTCACGCAGTGGTACAACGACTCCATCAAAATCAATCTGGAAAACACCGGGCTCACGAACTGCTAGCACTGTCTGAACAGCCGTCGCCGTAACACCCTCAGCCGCTATTCGTGGTGGTGGTGGCTGGCTTCCCATTGCCATAAAAGCAGCTACTCCGCACCCAAGAATGAGCAAAGGAATGATCCAACCAATAATAGTCCGAAGCGTTGTCATTTTAAGGTAATTCTCTCAATTACTTTTTACGTCTTGGTCACTCGGTCCTGATGCAGCACTGAGTGATTGATTCAGTAAGACCTCAGTTGGTAATGGCGGATGTTTCCCAAGAGCGGCTAAGCAAAAAGATGTGACATAATCTGCAAGATCAACTGGATTATGAAGATTTTCTATTTCATTTGACGGAATAAGCATGCCAACGACATCACCAGCAGCACGATACAAAAAACATTGCCCCACAACGCTCAGGCCAATACGACGTACTTCGGGAGGCGACATTTCACCGTCTGTCAATTCATCAAGAATCGAACACAGAACTGTAAAGTGCGGCCGTATATAATCTTCGACAAGTTCCCTGCACGCATCGGTCGGGTGGAGTATTTCGCGAAGCATCAGTCGAACCTGCCAGGGAGGATGATCAAAACCAAGCATTCGCTGAAGCATATTGCCAACGAAGTCACGGAGTTTCTTGACTGCCGCCGTACCATCGACCCATTCAGGAAGTGGGAATTGCTGAGATCGTTCCTCATGAGCATGCCTCACACTCTCAATGTAGAGCCGGTGCTTATCCCCAAAGTAGTAATTGACTGCCGCAACATTCACTGTCGCCAGCGTGCAGATGTCTCGAATAGTCGCAGCCTCGAATCCCTTCTCGGCAAACTCCTGACCCGCTGCAGATAGAATTCGATCGCGTGGGTCATCGTGCCCTTCGCTTGCGACTGGACCTGCTTTTGGAACACTTATTGATGCCATGAATCACCGTTTGAAACGCCTGTTTGAATCTATTGTATCCTCCCAAAACGCTCTGACGAGAGCAAAGTTTTCGGAAAATTGGTACAGTTCGGACAGTCGTTTCACCAAGGAAGGGTAACGCAATATGGCGGGATTCGTACGAGCGATATTTTATTTCCCTGCAATTGTGCGTGGCATTTGGGCCACATCACGGGACTGTTCGGAAGACTAGACCGTGCTTTCTTTCTGCTCTCAGGCGTTCGTAAGCAGGTTCCCAAGCACGTTTTTGTTGAACGCATGCACCACGAGCCGTGCTTCGTTCCGGCCAAGCCCATGAGCCTCAGTTGCGCAGAACTCATGGTCGCACAGACTCAAGAACTTCTTGCGCTGCGAGCCGGCCAGCAACAAGAGCTCCGTTGATGGAAGAAGTTGTCAGATGATCACCGCACAGAAAAAGCCCTGGGGCGAGATGACTTGATCGTGGCCTTTGTCTTCTTGCTAGCGGAGTTTCAATCGGCAGGGCTTTTGGAACCGTGACTGTTGACAGGTGTCTCCATAGTTTGACATCAGGACCAAACCACACCTCAGCTTGTTTACGAATTGCATCTGGAAGTTGATTATCTTCACCTTCCCAATCACTCCGAACTGAAACATAGATCAGGTTTTTTCCATCAGGTGCATAGCCCTCGGTAACAGCCGATGGCACAGACAGATTATCAATTGGCCCCACAGCAACTGGTTCGGCAGAAACAACCAGAGTTTTTCCGCAGGAAGGCTTTTTGGCACACTCAAAAGCCACAAGGCGGGCGGCTTTCCACGGTTGAGGTTTCCATTCAGCTGAAACACTCTCTGGTAGGAGAATTGGATTTGCTACTGCGGCACTCGAAACAATAATCGAGTCAGCACGAAACCGACGCCCATCTACAAGAACTACATCGCCCCCCCCATTTGAAGAATAATTAATGCGCACGACTGAAGCGCGAGTCTGCAGAGAACCAGAAGGCAGTTTTTGAGCCATTTGCTGAGGGATAGCAGACATGCCACCTGCGGGAAGACATGCGCGACCACTGGAAAACATCGCAAATGTAAATTTAAAGACTGTCGCTGCCGTCGTGAGATCCCTTTCAAGAAAGACGCCACCAAAGAATGGCTCAAAGAAAAACTTGATAAACTCCGATGAAAAGCCTCGCAAGACAAGTTCTTCGCGTGTCGTTTTCTCACCGTGACCAGAAATTGAAGAAGGATCAATTTCACCTCGCCGTACACCAGCCAGAACCTGGCTTCGCAACCAGGCAATCCGCAAACCATCACTCACACCAACTGCACCTGACAACACTGAACGAATTGCTGCGATAGGTCGTCTCCACGGATCACTTACCGGAAACAACCTGCCACGATGCGCAACAAATGCTCCGGGTTCAAAGGCACCAAAGGCGAGCGATGCATAATCGAGAAAACGCTGACCTTCCGCATAGGAATCCAGGTACACCTGAAAGCCACGATCAACTCGAAAACCATCGATGGTATCCGTGGCCACTCGTCCACCCGGAGCATCAGATGCCTCAAGAACGAGTACGGACTTAGAAGCGTGAAGAAGCGTTTGGGCGCAAGCGAGCCCGGAAAGACCAGCTCCAACAACGATACAATCAACGTTTTCCACGCGTCACATCCAGAGATTGTAAAACACTGCCCTCGGGCCTTTCTTCAGCGGCCCTCACAGCGGACGCACGATTGACTGGCTCCGCCAATAATCAAAAAGTGTTTCTATCGAATTGACGCCTCCGCCCATGCCGCTCTTGTGAATTCCACCGTACGGCACTCCTTTAGCAAAAACATTGTGGGAATTAATCCAACTATTCCCGGCGACCATTGACTCAGCAACCCGCGCTGCTCGCCCCAAATCAGTCGTCCAAACACTATTCGCGAGACCGTAATCTGTGTCATTGGCAAGCGTAATAGCCTCTGACTCTTCGTCAAATGTAGTCATGAATGCAACAGGGCCAAAAATCTCTTCTCGTGCCGCCACATTACCAAGTGAACCACTTAACAAGCATGGCTTCACGTAGAACCCATTCCGTCCAGCTACTTCAGCTGCTCCTCCAGGAACCACAACGTCAGCACCTTGAGCAACACCTTTTTCGAGATAACTCAAAACTCTGTCTCTTTGTTTTGAATTCACAACAGGACCCATCGTTGTCGTGCCATCGAGCTGATAGCCAACATTGACATGCTGCATTTCCTGCCTGCAGGCATCAACGAAATCATCGTATATTGATTGGTGAATCAGCCACCTGGTTGCATCACAACAAACCTGCCCAGTATGGAACGTAATTGCTCCCACAAGTTTTTTTGCCGTTGCCTCAACATCAACATCTTCAAAGACTACCGCAGCGCCCTTACCCCCAAGTTCGAGTTTGACAGGAACAAGATTTCGGCCACAGGACTCACCAACCAACCTGCCCACCTCAGGGGAACCTGTGAAGGACATCCGCTGAATGCCGGGATTGGCAGACAAAGCTGCTCCGGCTTCACTCCCTAGACCTGGAACAACATTGACAACTCCATCAGGCATGCCACTCTCACGAGCCAAACGAGCGACATAAATTGATGAAAGAGGGGTGTCTTCAGCAGGCTTAACAACAACCGTATTCCCTGCTGCCAGAGCAGGCGCTATGCCCCAACCCATAAGAAGAATTGGAAAGTTCCACGGAAAAATAAAGCCGCAGGCACCCCATGGACTTCGGAGCGTCCACGCTTCATGTCCAGCTACAGCAAGTTGGTTGCGTCGCTGAACATTCTGCGCCATATCTGCAAAAAAACGAATTGATTCAACAAAGTTTTCAACGTCCCCCAGAGCATGAGCTGGCAATTTACCTGCATCAATTGCCTCAATTTGGGCCACAACGTGTTTTCGTTGCTCTACCAAGTCTGCGAACCGATGAAGCCGCACGCCACGGTCATTCGGAGCTAGCGTCGACCAACCGGATTTCTTGAAAGCCTCGTTTGCCTTGTCAACACTTTGATTGACATCAGCCGCAGTGTAAGCATGCACCTCGGCAAGCACATCACCGCTGCCGGGATCACACGATTGGAATGTTTTGTCTCCCGAGCCGGACCAGTCTTCACCACCAACAACACCAGAGATGAGTCCTGCTGACAGGTATGATTCAACTTCAGGGAGTTTTGGTGCCGTGGCTGAAGCCATAATTCGTCTCCAAGTTCTTGATGGGTCAGTATTTCTCGAAGGGTTAAAGCACGAGATCTATTCTACTTAATGAGTTCCGCGATTCGATCCTCTTACAGCATACCCGCGCAATTGCTGATGTGTCGTGATGAGCGGTTTATCTGATCCGGCTTGGAACTGCATTGCCCCATATTCTGAAGAGGCATTGCGTCAGTCATGGCTGGCAGACATCAGCCCAAAAGCCGCTGAACCCAACGTGCAGCAGCAAGGCCACTTGATGCTGCAGACTCAACTCGACCACCACCAAAGGCATCGCCACAACAAACAACCGGAGGCTTGTTCTGCACCGCAATCATTGGTGCTTTAAGCGGTGAAACAGGAAATGCATATTTCCATCGCTGAAGCGACGTCGCACGAACCTCATCGGACGCTTTCCCATCAATCCAACAATGCACTGCTTCTATGAGTTTTTCTTCCACCTGGCTTGGTTCAGTATCAAAATGCTCTCTACTAAATTCGGCGGTAGCTTGAACCGTGAGGCTCGGAACGGGGGATATTCCTTTTTTATAATTGTCACCAATCCAGGCAACCGGGCCAGAGCAAACTTCGAGACCACCAGGGTCAGGCAGAAGGCTTGGCTTCGCTAACCAAAGCATAAGGGAAAAGCAGGGAGAATACTCCACCGATGAAAGTGCTCCCCACACCTCCGGGTCGACAGCGGGGGGTCGCAGTCCACCAGAATGAAATATTTCAACCGCTTGAGGAACAGGAGCGGTGAGCACAGCGGCACGAGCCACAACGATTTCGCTGCTTTCACAATGGAGGTGGACTGCATTGTCTTGAACACTGAGGGAACGAACACGAACTTCTGTCTTCACTGGCTCGGGTAGTTGCTGAGCTAGTAACTTTGGAAGGCTCGTCATGCCATGAGCACCTCTCCAACGGGCGTGTCCTACTTCATCAAGTGGTTCTACAGCTGGACCCTCGACTGTTTTTGACTGTGGAAACAAATCACACCAGGGCATGACAGCAAGGGATTCTTGTGCTTCTGAGACAACACTTCCAAACGCTCTTCCCTTAACAGAAAAATATTGAGCACCGTGATCGCAGACCGCCTCGCCAATCCTGCGGGTTGCCATTCGGCCACCAACTCCACGAGCTTTCTCTAAAACGGCTACCCGATAACCGGCTTTTGACAGATGGTTTGATGCCATGAGGCCAGCGATTCCTGCCCCAACAACAACAACGTCGTGTTCGTTGGAAGATTGACTAGTTTTCGGAGTGGCCACGAGCATTCCAAGCAGTAAGGAGAATAAGAGAAAACGGAAGCCACCAGATCAGATCATTCGTCACGATATTCAAACCAAATGCGAGAGGAAGCCTGTCAGACCAGAGCGCCTCAGCAAACCCTATTGGACCGAGCACTTTCCCAAGGAAGCCGACAAATACAATTGGCCAGTGACGAACTGGATCAGAAGCCGCAATAAGATATCCAATACCATACACCCCCACAATCATACCGATACATTGCCAAAACTCAGGGTAGTGAGGCGGCTCCATACCTGTCGCCCGAAATATCCACAGTGGAAAAAGGATGGCAACCCCACCCCACGCAATGTTATAGACGCCAGCTGCATAGAGAACCCATCGCATCCAAGGTTTACCATCTATTTTCTCAGATTGACTCATGTGTTTCTTCTTGTTGACGTGTGACAATATGGAAGTGAACCGGCGGCTGACATGCCGGTTCATTTACAATAGACGCATAAGGTCTGATGTGCAGGGAATGCGACTTCCAGCAAGCAATTCTCCCTCAGCACAGCCACCAAGGAACCCCACTGTGCTCGAGAATGCTTCCACCCGCGTAAAAACATTTTCTTTTTCAGGAGGAAATTGGGAATCGTAGCATCGAATCGCTTTCAATTTCTGTTCTAAGTGACCCTCGATATTAACGATGATAGGCCAATGGCCGGCTGGAAGATCGGCAACTCCAGCAAACAGAAAATAGGCCAAAAGATTGGGGATGGTATGCACAGGCAGGTGATCGAAGACATCATCCCATTTTGTTAATCGAGAGTAGAAAACTGCTGCCTCTGTTATTGCCATAGCCTGAGCGTGATCTGGCGAAGCCATAGGTGTTTTATCACCAATTCCAAGAACCAATCGTGGGCGATGCCGACGAAAAATTTTTG
>CAJQGO010000307.1 GCA_905477565.1 uncultured Planctomycetota bacterium | reverse complement strand
CCTTTCGCAAACATGCGATCCATGCCCTCAAGCATGATCACAGCGACCTCGTACACATAAGCAGGGTCATAAGCCCGAACTGTTGGGTAAGCCATTGCGAACAGATGACTATGGCCATCTTGATGCTGCAGGCCCTCACCGTTCAGCGTCGTGCGACCAGCTGTTCCACCGAACATGAAACCCCGAGCTCTCATATCGCATGCGGCCCAGATCAGGTCGCCAATTCGCTGAAAACCAAACATTGAATAGTAGATGAACATCGGAATCATCGGGACGCCATGACTTGAATAGCTCGTTCCAGCGGCAACGAAACTCGACATGCTTCCCGCTTCAGTGATTCCCTCTTCAAGAATCTGACCGTCTTTGGCCTCCCTGTAGTACAGCAATTGATCCGAATCAACCGGCTCATAAAGCTGTCCCGTATGTGCATAGATGCCGCACTGCTTAAACAAGGGGTCCATGCCGAAGGTCCGTGATTCGTCAGGCACAATTGGCACGATATATTTGCCAACCGTTTTGTCTTTGAGTAGCGAGGCCATAAGCGTCACCGCACCTGTGGTCGTCGACACCTCACGACCAGAACTCTTTTCAATGAATGGCCGATACTCTTCAAGATTTGGAGTTTTAAGACGTGGAGACTTTTCAGGACGAGTTGGAACATACCCTCCGAGGGCCTCACGGCGTTCTCTGAGATACTTCATTTCCGGCGAATCCTCTGCCGGCTTGTAAAACGGTGCTTTTGCAACCTCTTCGTCTGAGATTGGTATGCCGAACCGTGAGCGGAAGGCTCGCAATTCTTCCTCATTCAACTTTTTCTGTTGATGTGTGACATTTCGTCCCTCACCAACCTCGCCAAGACCATATCCCTTAATTGTTTTTGCAATCACAACCGTAGGTCGATTTGGCATATCCCGCTCATGAACAGCTTTGTGAAACGCTGCATAGACCTTCTCAGGGTCGTGTCCTCCGCGGCGGAGTTTTTTCAACTTTTCATCAGAAAGGTGAGAAACCATCTCAGCAAGTTCCGGCTCATCCCCAAAGAAGTGCTCTCGAATATAACTTCCAGGCATAACGACGTACTTCTGGTACTGCCCATCAACAACTTCATTCATGCGTTTGAGAAGGAGTCCCTGCTCATCTTTCGCCAGAAGTGCATCCCATTCCTCGCCCCAAATTACTTTGATTACGTTCCAGCCAGCACCACGGAAAACACCTTCCAGTTCTTGAATAATCTTTCCATTCCCGCGAACAGGCCCGTCCAGACGCTGAAGATTGCAATTAATAACAAAAACAAGATTATCGAGGCCTTCACGGGACGCGAGCGAAATCGCACCAAGTGTTTCAGGTTCGTCGCACTCACCATCACCAATGAAACACCAAACCCGCTGACGACTTGTGTCCTTGATACCACGATCTTGAAGGTATTTATTAAACCGAGCCTGATAGATCGCCATAATCGGGCCGAGGCCCATCGAAACCGTGGGAAATTCCCAGAAGTTTGGCATCAACCATGGGTGAGGGTAACTCGAGAGCCCTCCTCCCTCTGCGAGTTCACGACGGAAATTCTCGAGATGCTTTTCAGTAAGACGACCTTCAAGAAAAGCACGCGAATAGATACCTGGAGAGGCGTGCCCCTGAAAATACACCTGGTCACCAGAATAGTCGTCGCTACGACCACGAATAAAGTGATTCAAGGCAACTTCATACAGCGTTGCTGCTGAGGCATACGTTGAAATATGCCCCCCAATACTCTTGTCCTCACGATTCGCTCGAACCACCATTGCCATGGCGTTCCAACGAATAATACTTTTGATTCGTCGCTCTAATTCACGGTTGCCGGGAAACGCTGGCTGCCGATCAGTTGGAATGGTATTGATATACGGAGTGGTCACAACAAAAGGAATCTGCACACCCAGGCGATACGCCTCTTGCTCAATGGCATGCAGCAAATAGGTGGCGCGATCAACCCCCCTGCTCTCCAGCACATAGCGGAGAGAATCAAGCCACTCCTGAGTTTCAGTCGGATCAGCATCTACAACTGCGACACCATCGGAATGTTTTGGCTGGCCACCCGCAGAACCACTGGCTTGCCCAATTGACATCTGAGTATGGCCTCCACGAGGTAACGCTCCACCTCCTGTAGCCATTCCGGCGTTAACCGCCCCGACACCATTTGATTCACCGCGGGACTGATCCAACTCGGAACTGGCCATTGATTTCTCCAACATGAATGATTTTTTCCCATTATCACGAAGGTTTCCGCCGGCGTAAAGGTCTACCCGGATCCGGATGAGAGACCCAAACACCGCAGAATCCTTTTAGCGTGCTGTGGAAGCCGTACGCGGACGGAAAATTTCGGTTGCAAATCCGAAGTAATTTTCAGCAGAAAAGGCCACCGTTTCCCCTAACGTGGGGTGTGGATGAATAGTTTCTGAGAGGTCTCGAGCGGTGCAGCCCATTTCGATAGCAAGAGCTCCTTCAGCAATAAGCTCCCCCGCGCCAGAGCCCACTATACCGACACCAAGCACCTGCTCTGTTTCGGGATCGACGAGTATTTTCGTCATACCCTCTATTCGCCCAAGTGCGTGTGCACGGCCACTCGCGGCCCACGGGTATCGGCTGATCTCTACTTCACGCCCAGACAATTCGGCTTCCCGCTCAGTCAAACCCGCCCATGCAATCTCAGGGTCGGTAAAGACAACTGCTGGTATTGCCCGTGGGTCAAACAGCGCTGGTTCGCCATGGAGTGACTCAACGGCCACCTTTCCCTGGTGGCTTGCTCGGTGCGCCAGCATTGGCTCCCCACACACATCACCAATTGCAAAGATGTGAGCGTCGCCCGTGCGTTGCTGCTTGTCCACTTCAACAAAACCCTTTGGGTCAACAACAACATTGGTGTTCTCCAAACCCAAGCCATCAGAATTGGGCCGTCGCCCAACAGCCACGAGCACTCTGGAAAATGTCTCGGTAGTCTCGCCATCTGGCCCCTCGAAAGAAACCTCAACTCCGTTACCGATATCCTTTAGCCCGACAACCTTTGTATTCAAACGAATGGCTTCGAAGAGCCCCTTGAGCCTTTTGTGGAGTGGTTTGACAAGGTCAGGATCTGCTCCAGGCAGGAGACCGTCCGTAAGTTCGACTACTGAGACTCGAGAGCCAAGTTCCGCGTATACGGTACCCATTTCCAAGCCGATATAACCACCACCGATCACCAGTAGTGAATCAGGCACATCCTCAAGCTGAAGAGCTGCAGTAGAATCCATCACGCGAGGGCTACCGATATCAAATGCCGGAATCCGAGCAGGCCGAGATCCACTGGCTAAAATACAATGATCAAACGTGAGTGTTTGACTGCCTGCATCTTTTTGTACGACCTCAATCGTGTTGGAAGCGGTGAAGATTGCCTGCCCCTGCACGACTTCTACATTTCGTCTTTTGGCGAGCTGTGCCAGACCTCCCGTCAAGGCACCGATCACTTTTTCCTTACGACTCCTGACAGCATCAATATCAATTTTTGGTGCTGGAAAGTGCACGCCCCAGTCCTGCATTTCACGAGCTTCGGCAACAACACGACCAACGTGTAAGAGTGCCTTTGATGGAATACACCCTCGTAGCAAACAGGTACCACCAAGCCGCGTGTCTTTTTCGACAAGCGTAACTTCCATACCAAGGTCCGCGGCCATAAAGGCTGCAGCGTAGCCACCAGGGCCTCCGCCCAGCACCACAAGCGGTGCATGCATGAAATACTCTCCTAAAAAACGTGTACTTCTATCTCTCTCAAACTGGCCTGCAGAAGCTGGAATCGCCTTGAGCAGGTAACTTGTTGTAGTTTCGATATCTATTTCATACAAGAATCCACTCGAAACAACCGATGTAATGGCCTCCTCCTCCCTACCTTTCGGGATCGCACGTTTGTTCGCAAATGTCCGATCTGCGGCTCAGCTGGATAGAGAAAGCATCGCTGCGTTTCGAATTGCAGCTGGCTTCGTCATGGTTGCCGATGCACTCCTTCGCAGCCGTGACTTCTGGCTCTTCTTTTCACAAGAGGGAATTTTTCCTCCCGACATTCTTCAAAAATATTTAGAACCAGGTTGTTGGTCTCTGAATTTTCTGAATGAGGCCCTGTGGTGGCAAGGTGCGATGCTTGCAGCTGAAGCCGTTGCTGGCCTCTCCTTAATGGCTGGCTACTTATCATCCATCTCATGTTTTATGGCATGGGTCATCTGGACCAGTATTCTCAGACGTACAGAACCAGCAGCAAATGCTGGCGACCTCTGGATGGCTTGCCTTTTGTACTGGGGCATGTTTCTACCACTCGGGGAGATGCTGTCCATTGACAGCCTTCTCCAGAAGAAAACAAAGTACGCGACCAGAAGCCTCGCGTCAGCGGCGTTTCTCGCCCAAGTACTTGCTGTGTATTTGTATGCGGGCATCAGCAAACTACAAGGCGATTGGCTCAATGGTTCTGCCGTTGGATATGTACTGTCTGTTCACGATCACGGAACGTGGGTAGGCGAATTCCTTAACGCTTCCAAAATAACTACCGGCTTCCTGACAATATCAACACTCTTGCTTGAGATAGGTGGGCCATTCCTTTTCCTTTTCTGTGGAAATCGTTCCGCACGACGCTTGATCGCTCTCTCCTTTATCGTTTTCCATATTGGCATTTGGATAACTCTAAGCGTTGGCCTGTTTTCCCCCATTGGCATCACAGCATGGCTAGCATTAATGCCATGGCACACGAAGCGTACACAACCAGACATGGAAAGCCACGAACACAGCGGAGACCGCAGGCCATTCTTTCAATGTGCCGAAGGAATACTAAATTGTGTTGTGATCGTCTCTCTTTTCGTAGCTGGGCTCGCTCTTTTCTACAATGTGTCTGGAAACGGTGAAAAACGCCCTCGCTGGATTACCATAGCCGTGAACGCACTTACACTCGAACAACCGTGGGGAGTCTTTGGGCGAGTTGGTCCGCAGGAACAATGGGTTACAGGAAAGGCTTCCTTAAAAGATACGAGTGTTATTGACTTGCTACGACAAGGCAGCCCCTTCAATGCAGTTCGCCCGCCAGGCGGGTTCTCGTCACTCCCAAACCATCGCTGGCATAAGATTTTTTGGGAACTGCCAAAAACACGGCAAGAGCCGTTACGAGAGTCCGTTGCAGCAGGGCTTGTTGCCGACTGGAACCGCCGCCATCCAGAATCAAAATCGGTCCAGACACTTGACATTTATTTCACTCAGGTGATTCACCAAAATAAGGGCACTGCACATGAATTCCCTCAACTCAACCACGAGGGCATTGCACAGGAATTTGCACCAAACACTATTTTGAGACAATGGCTTTTGGCATCCTGGCCACCACGAGGAGTTGGCTCTGGAAATCTTGACCGGTTCCTAGAGGAAAACAATTCGGTACCGTAACAACGAAAAGCAAAAATTGTGAGAATCATATCCTGAAAAAAGTTACACTTAAATATTGGTATAGTTATTTTCGTAATGCGAGAGTGGCGGAATTGGCAGACGCGCTGGATTTAGGTTCCAGTACCGCAAGGTGTGGGGGTTCGACTCCCCCCTCTCGTACTCACCGGCAGGGACAAGTCGGACAAACACAAATCAGCCTGTCATCATACGTGAGCGGCCGAGCGCTTCCTCGGCCTCTTCTATTTTACCCGCCCGCATACATGCAACACTCAGGGCCGTGTAACTGAACGGCTCATTTGGCTCGAGTTCACATACACGCCTTGCGTGCTCGACAGCTTTTTCATGTCGCTCTAATCGAGTACACCAAGCCGCCAAAGCCGAATACGCCAGTGCAAAGTCTGGGTTTTCGGCAACGACTGCCTCGAGAGCAGCCACTGCCTCATCCAGTTTCCCATCATTTTTCAACTTTTCCGCCGCCTCATACGCATCGTCTTGATTCATTATTGAACCCTTTCCAAGAGCATTCGTCTTTTTTGATCAGTTTATCTTTACTGCTCACTTTTCAATCT
>CAJQGO010000306.1 GCA_905477565.1 uncultured Planctomycetota bacterium | reverse complement strand
CCTCCCGTATCATACCCTTCCGACTGATCTTTCTCGTTTGGGCTGTTGCTGTTCTGATTTCCCTGGTTACGGGGACCTGCTTGACTTCCCTCAGACCGATTGCCTCCGCGTGATCCAATGAGATGCATTCGATCGCCAACAACACGGAGTTTTGAGTTTTTCTTTCCGTCTTTTTCCCACATATCGAGTTTCAAACGTCCCTCGATCAGAAGGGGTGCTCCCTTCGTTACGTATTCGCCTGCGATTTCAGCAGTACGGCCCCATAGCGTAATGTCAACGAACGTTGTTTCTTCAACCCACTCGCCTGAAGAGGATTTACGCCGATCATTGATCGCAAGACCGATTTCAGTAACAGCTGAACCATTTGAAATGTATCGAAGTTCTGGATCACGGGTTACGTTTCCCATGAGAAATACCCGGTTCATGCTACTCGCCATGGCGATCTCCCTCTTTCTTTGTCCGCAAAATGATCAGTTCTTGCAGCGACGTATCAGACCTGATGCCGCGGCAGATGGACTTTCATAATGAACATATGTTCAGTTCTCGTCAAGCCCGGCAGCGGGCACTCCTTGAATGTGATGTCATTTGCCGGCAGTTGTTTGTGCTGGTTTCGTGCTACTGTTCCCGGCTTGAGCATGCTGGACAAGCGGTTCTGCCAAACGGGAGTCGATCTTCAAAATGAGTCGTCGCAACACATTTTCATTCAATTCACATTGTCGTTCGAAAGCAACAAGATTTGTCCCTTCAATGCTGAAATAGATGAGCCAATAAGAGCCCTTCCGCTGGCCATTAATTGGGTACGCAAGTTTTCGTTCGTCCCAGAGTTGAGAAACGAGAACCTTCCCTCCATGCTCAGTCACTAAGTCATTGAGTTGCCCTGTTACAGCGTCAGGGTCGCGTGAATACTTCGTCGAATCCAGGATAAACATCCCTTCGTAAACCGTCATTATGAAAGGTCCTTCCGTTTTGTTCTTAAAAAATCTCTTTGTATAAAGTTTGTTAGTTGTACCGATTCATGGAGGCTTCTATTCCGAGTGTTGCCCAAGATTCGGCAGCATCGGCAGCCCGCTGAACTGTTTCGTCGAGGTCAACCTGTTCATACTTGGAAAATTTCCCGAGCACAAAAGAAGGTGGATCCTGCTGTTTTGGAACTGGTCCGATGCCCACTCGGAGCCTCGGTATTGTTGTACTTGAAAGTCGTGTGATGGTGTCCGCTAAGCCCTTCTGCCCGCCCGCAGACCCGTTTGGTCGCATCCGAATGGTTTTGAGCGGCAGTTGGAAGTCGTCACAGATCACAAGAATGTCAGTTAGGTCTAGTTTGTAAAAATCACGAGCGGCGAGCACGCTGCCTCCGCTTAAATTCATCCATGTAAGTGGCCAGAGTAGTAATGCTGGAGTCCCACGAATGCTAGTCTGAGAAGTCTCTCCCTGGAAGCGTTGCCTTCGACTTGGGTTTCCCCCGCGATCTGCCAAAACGTCCAATACGTCAAATCCGACATTGTGCCGAGTGCCTTCATATTTTCGTCCGGGATTACCTAAACCGACCAACAATTTCACAGAGCATCACCGTTGGGAGTGTACGTCGTCTACGATGCAATTGTTCACGCAACAACGAGTCGCTGTCATTCATCGTTTGACTCTGCTGCTTTGGTTCCGATGTCTGAGGCGTCTTCAAGCTTTTGGCTGGGTAAGAGGCATGAGGCAACAACGGCCTCGCCATCTGAAGTTGCACGGGCTCCTTGAGGGAGTTCAAGATGTTTTATTTTAAGAACATTTCCAGCCTCGAGATGAGCAACATGAGCAACAGCAACCTCGGCCATGGTTTGAGCTGTACATTCAACCTCAAGTTCTCGAAGAACCTGTTTGAGCTTTCCGCCAGTTTTCGCTCCTGGACATTCTCCACGAAACTCAACAGGAACCATAACCTTGATCTTTTCAGACGGATCAATCCGCAAAAAATCAACATGCAGAGGGATCGTGCCGTATGCATTCCACTGGAGTTCACGAACAAGAGCGGGTGATTTCACTGCTCCAGTTAACTCAACGGTTTTGCTGCCGTGCCGCACCATTGCCTCAACGGCATCACGTTGGACTACTAAATCAACACATGATTCCCCATGTCCGTATAAAACCGCAGGAACATGGCCCTCTTGGCGTAGTTTTTGGCATGCTTTTGTACCCGTAACGGTACGGGCGGTGACTTCGAGTAGATCGCTCATCAGGAACTCCTTAATTGGGCTCCATATTGTGCCATTTCTCGATTTTTTCGCAACCGGGCACGCTGAATTACGGCCTGAATACTCAATTATTGAAACATCATGCTGACCGACTCATTTCGATGGATTCGCTTTATCGCCTGCCCGAGCAAACTGGCAACAGAAAGAACTGTAATATTTGGCAGTGTTTTCTCTTGGGCGAGCGGAATTGAGTCCGTCACGATGATTCCAGACAGAGGTGCCGCCTGCAACCTTTCGACAGCTGGGCCGACCAAGAGCCCATGGGTTGCTGCTGCAAAAATCTGTTTTGCGCCATGGTTATGGAGAACTTCGGCTGCTGAGCAGATAGAGCCGGCTGTGCTGATCATGTCATCAAACATGAGGGCAACTTTTCCTTCAACACTTGCACCAATGATATTCGCACTTGTTGTTGTGTCAGCGCTCACCCGTCTTTTGTCAACAATTGCCAGAGGCGCATTGAGCCGTTGGCCATGCCCAACGGCCCGCTTGATGCCGCCGACGTCAGGACTTACCACAATCAAATCATCTGTTGGCAAATCGATTGATTGCAAATGGTTGTTGAGTACAGGTGCTGCGTACAGATGATCCACGGGGACATCGAAAAAACCCTGAATCTGAGCGGCGTGAAGATCCATCGCAAGCACACGATCTGCACCTGCACGAGTGATCAAGTTGGCGACAAGTTTGGCTGTGATGGGAACTCTGCCCGCGTCTTTTCGGTCCTGCCTTGCATAGCCAAAATATGGAATCACTGCCGTAATTCGGTACGAACTGGCTCGCTTGAAACTGTCAATCATGACCAGCAGTTCCATGAGGTGTTCATCAACTGGTGGGCATGTTGGCTGAACGATAAAAATGTCTCGCCCTCGGACGTCCTCATCAATCTTGCATGAGATCTCTCTGTCTGGAAATCTTCCGATCGACATTTTGCCCATCGGAAGATTGAGATAACGGCAGATGTCCTGAGTTAAAGAAGGGTTTGCCAGCCCACTAAAAATCTTTAAATCATTCATGAGTGATCTCGGAGCTGTAAGAAGAGAAGGAGTGAGTTGCTAGCACACTCTTTTAAGGTATTAGTGAGGATGTTCAAGGATTGCCGCTCTCTGCCGGGCAAGACGGATTTCATAGACGCAAGAACGGTGATCAATTATCTCTGAATTGCTTGGAGAGCCTTTGCCACAGCCTGTAGTTGTTCTGGTGTGTTGACGGATAGCGATTCGCTTGGGTCAAGACAGGCAACTGCGTCGACTGGTTCACCGGAGTCAAGAAGCACCTTTGGGCAATCGGTGAGGTAGTATTCTCCAGCTGCGTTGTCAGTGTTAATGTGCTCTAGGGCCTTGAGTAACTGGTCGGCGGCGAAAACATAGGTGCTCATGTTGACTTCTTGAATCAGCCGCTCACTTTCAGTTGCATCCTTCTCTTCAGTGATACGTACAAACTTTTTGTCTGTGTCGCGCACGATGCGGCCCAGCCCGCTTGGGTTTTCCGTGATTGCGGTTCCGAGAAGACACGCAGCACCCGTGGATTGAAAAGCGTCGAGTAAACGTTGGATACTGGAAGGGCGT
>CAJQGO010000305.1 GCA_905477565.1 uncultured Planctomycetota bacterium | reverse complement strand
AGGTGCTTGTTCCTGACATGGTGAGAAGCCAACTGCAGGCCAAGCTTGGTAGTGATATCTCTCTCTACACACTTGAGTACCTGGAAGGCAACCCAACACGAGGCAATCTTGTGCCACGAATCGTCGGGTTCCTTTCGGAAGTTGAGCGAGAATTTTTTGAGCTTTTTTGTGAAGTCGACGGGGTTGGTGTTCGGAAGGCGTTGCGTGCCATGGTGCGTCCTGTTGGTGAAGTTGCGACGGCGATCGAAGAGCAGAACGCAACTGCGTTGTCCAAATTGCCCGGTGTGGGTGCGGCGACAGCCGAACGAATCATTGCGAAGCTCCGCCGGAAGATGCCAAAGTTTGCACTTCTTGTGGCCAAAGATTCTCCTCCGGGCTCAACGGCTGGAAGTGATGTGCTTTCGGAAACGGCTGATGTCCTGCGAAGTCTTGGCCATTCTGAAGGAGATGCCCGCAGGCTGGTTGATGGACTTCGAGATAATGGTCGTAAAATTAAAGACGTTCAGGCTGCCCTTGAATTGATCTACAGGCAGACGCACGCAAAGAAGTAATTATGGAAGAAAGCCGTCGCCAACGGTGCGAAGGTGATTCAGTCTGAGGAGGCTTTTGTGAGTGAATTTCGAGAACCATCGATTGAGTCGATGGAAGATTCGCAGCCAGAGGACCGTGTCCTGCGTCCTCAACGTCTCGAAGAAATGATCGGCCAGCAAGATGTTCATGAACGACTTGCCATCGCAATCGATGCGGCTCGTAAGAGATCAGAACCCCTCGGCCATATTCTGCTCGATGGGCCACCGGGTTTAGGCAAGACTACCTTTGCAACATGTATTCCACGAGAGCTAGGAACTTCTTTGCAGATTGCCAGTGGGGCGGCACTTGGCGCTCCGAAAGATTTGCTTCCCTATCTCACAAATGCTGGGGAAAGTTCCGTCTTGTTCATTGATGAAATCCATCGGCTACCAATTGCGGTAGAAGAGTTTCTCTATCCTGCCATGGAAGATTTTCGTATCGATATCATTCTTGGTGATGGGATGAGTGCACGAACGATTAATATGCCCCTCCAGCCGTTCACTCTAGTTGGTGCAACAACGCGAGCTGGACTTCTTTCGGCGCCTCTTCGAGATCGATTTGTTGTCCGAGAGCACCTTGATTACTACAGCGTTTCTGAGCTTGCTAAAATAATTTTTCGATCAGCAGGGAAACTTGAAATGCCAATGGACGATGAGACAGCGACAGAAATCGCTGGGAGAAGTCGGGGTACACCTCGTCTGGCAAATAATCGACTTCGTTGGGTACGGGATTACTCAACGAGTCGGGCCAATCGGGTTGTTGATCTTGAGATAGCGAGGACAGCACTTGAGATGCAGGGAATCGACACACTTGGCCTCGACGGTTTTGACCGTCGATACCTTGAGACACTCCAGCGTGTTTTTGGAGGTGGACCTGCAGGTATTGAAGCTATCGCCCACACGATGAGTACTGCTGTAGATACCCTTGAAGACGATGTTGAACCATTTCTTTTACGGTACGAACTCATTATTCGAACCCCGCGAGGTCGCCGTCTCACAGAGCGGGGAGAAGCACATCTCGGCGACGCCCCACGTTCTGGGCCCCAGCAGAAATTGTTCTGAAAGTATCCTCTGTCCTTGGCTTGAGTGAACGGTTCTTGACGGATATCACGCTGGAACGTAGGTTTTTAGAGGATTTCAATAAGCCAGCTTGTGGCTCATTTCATAGGTAAGAAGTAATCATGGCCGTCCCAAAACGTAGGCATTCAAATCGCAGAACTGGCACCCGCAGGGCGCACGACTTTCTCACACCTCGACAGTTGACATATTGTTCGACATGCGGAAAAGCTGTGCCAACGCATCGCGTCTGCGGGAATTGCGGGCACTATATGGGCCGTTCAGTAGTAAAAACTGAGGACTAGTCTCTTGGCGGACGAATCGTTCGCGCTGCTCTTTCCGGGCCAAGGCGCACAACACGTCGGCATGGCTGGGGCCTGGTGCTTTGATTGCCCCCCTGCCCTCCAGATATTTCAACAGGCGTCAGAAGTTCTTGGGTATGACTTGCTTGAGGTTTGTAAGAACGGCCCAGCCGAGCAACTCAACACCACTGCAATTAGTCAGCCTGCTCTTCTGGTCACCAGCCTCGCAATGCTGGAGGTCCTTCGCCTGCAGAATGATACTCCGTTTACGAATGGCCGTGCGGAGTTGTTTACGGCTGGTCTTTCTCTTGGAGAATATTCGGCTCTTGTGCATGCCGGTGCTCTGGATGTGCAGTCTGCTGTGCGGGTTGTCGACGTACGAGGTCGTGCCATGCAGGCGTGTGCCGATGCTGAGCCTGGAGGCATGGTTGCTATCCTGGGGCTTGACCGAGACCGAGTAGAAGATGTGTGTGGCTCGTCGCGTGGGAACGATGTGCTCTCAATTGCAAACGTTCTCTGTCCTGGGAATATTGTTGTTTCAGGAAGCCGTGCAGCCTGCGAAAGAGTGGCAGAAGAGGCGACAAAAGCAGGTGCAATGAAATGTATCCCGCTGGAGGTTGCTGGTGCATTTCATACCCAACTTATGGAGCCAGCTAGGGATAAACTCGCCGCAGTTCTTGAAGAAGTAGATCTTCGTGTTCCAAGAATTCCGGTGATTAGTAATGTTGATGCAAAACCACATACTGATCCGGGAGAAATTCGTGGTTTGCTTGCTCGCCAAGTCTGCGGTGTCGTTGAATGGCATGCCTCTATGGAGTTTTTGCTATCGACGGGAGCGGGGAGCTTGTGGGAGGTTGGCCCAGGTCGAGTCCTGAGAGGTCTCCTCAAAAGAATTAATCGGAAAACGCCGTGCAAAGGCGTGATTGATGGTTGACCACGTTCAGGAAATCTGCTGTTCGGATGGTGGATAATAAGCACGTTGTGAGATTAAAAAACAGACTCTAAAAAGTGGAATGGGGTACATCGTATGGCTGAAACGAAACAGGCAAAGTCATTGCAGGTCGACTTGTCAGACCAGGTGGCTCTTGTGACCGGTGCAAGCCAAGGCATAGGTCGAGCTATCGCAGAGACTTTGGCAGCGAACGGAGCGACCGTATGTGTTTTGGCACGTAACCAAGAAAAGCTGGCTTCGGTCGTTGAAGCAATCACCTCTGCAGGAGGCAAAGCCGATGCAATGCCCTGTGACGTCTCCAAGCCTGATGCCATTGAAAAAGTCGTCGAGGCGATCGTTGAAAAGCATGGACGCCTCGATATTCTTGTCAACAACGCGGGCGTTACCCGTGATACGCTCCTGCCTCGGATGAGCAACGATGAGTGGGACGAAGTCTTGTCGACAAATCTTCGAGCACCATTCTTGTTCATGCGTGCAGTAAGTCGTCCAATGATGCAGCAACGGTATGGCAGAATCATAAATATCTCAAGCGTCTCAGGCATGATAGGAAACCCCGGGCAAGCCAACTACTCGGCCTCGAAGGCAGGCCTCATTGGGCTTACCCAGACGGTGGCTAAAGAACTGGCCGGCCGCAAAGTAACTGTGAATGCCGTTGCTCCGGGCTTCATTGCCAGCGACATGACGGATGCCCTGGGACCAGCCCTTCTCGACGTGGTGAAGAAACGTGTGCCGGCTAAACGGTTGGGTTTGGCGACAGAAATCGCCGAAGCTGTCGCGTTTCTCGCTTCTCCGTCCGCTGGGTATATTACGGCTCAGACTCTTGTTGTGGATGGCGGTTTGATCGGTTGAGAATGCCTCATTACGGTTTTTTTGAGTACGAACTGGACAGGGTGTGGCTTCAGCCGGTATATCTTGCGTTCAGAGAATAGGTTGTTTTGATCTATTCAAATGAGTTTGTGGTGTACTTGTTCACAGACTTTCACAATACATTTCATACCTTTCACGCGATTCCGATCGCGATTCAAAATATTTGGAGGATCAAACGTGGCATCAGTCCAGGAACGAGTGATCGATATCGTTGCTTCCCAGTTAGGCGTAAGCAAGGAACAGATCACTCCCGAGACATCGTTTATCAATGACCTCGGTGCCGACTCTCTTGATACTGTTGAGCTCGTCATGGAACTCGAGGAAGAGTTTGAAATTAATATCCCTGACGATGCAGCTGAAAAAATTCAGACTGTTGGCCAGGCGGTTGAGTTCATTGAAAACAATCAAGGCTAATACGGTTTTTGGAAACATCACAGGTTTGGCTTGGGGTTGATCAAGGACGACATGAAGCGACGGATTGTGCTTACTGGCCTCGGAGTAGTTACTTCTCTTGCCCGGCCGGTTGAAACCTTATGGAGTCGACTGCTCGCTGGTGACAGCGGCGTTGGTCCTATTTCTCTTTTTGATGTGTCGGGTTATCGAGTCCAATTTGCCGGGCAAGTTCAGTGGGACGGTCTGGCCGAAGGTGTTGCGAACGTAAAAGAGCTTCGGCGGCTTGATCGGTTTACACAATTCGCGATCGCTGCTTCAGCTGATGCGGTGCGGGACTCAGGTATTGATTTTGGAAAAGAAGATCCCTATCGATGTGGCGTGATTGTCGGTTCAGGTATTGGAGGGCTGGCTGAGTTTGAGGCACAGCATGAACGACTCCTGAAAAAAGGCATCGACAAGGTCTCCCCATTTACAATACCGAAGTTAATCGTGAATGCTGCGAGTGGTCATGTTTCCTCAATTCATGGCATCAAAGGACCTAATTTTGCAGTCGCCACAGCGTGTGCGAGCGCTGCGAATTCTCTTGGTGAGGCATTGCGAGCGATCCGGTACGGTGATGCAGATGTCATGGTTGCTGGAGGAAGTGAAGCTGCTCTTACTCCTATGGGGCTGGCAGGGTTTCAGAATATGCGAGCTCTGTCGTTTCGAAGTGACGCGCCTCAGCAGGCAAGCAGGCCTTTTGATAGCGACCGAGATGGTTTTGTTCTGGCAGAAGGGGCTGGCGTTGTTGTGCTTGAAGAACTTGAGCATGCTCGGAAACGTGGGGCAAAGATATACGGTGAATTGATGGGGTATGGAGCAAGCGGTGACGCAGGGCACATCACCCAGCCTGATGAGGAAGGACGTGGAGCAGCCAGAGCAATGTCGATGGCGCTTGAAGACGCCGGTATATCCCCGGATTCTATTGATTACATCAATGCTCACGGGACGAGCACTCCACTTGGTGATAAGGCAGAAACATTAGCAATTAAAAAAGTTTTCAGCGAGCACTCAAAAAGCCTTGTTGTTTCAAGTATCAAGAGCCACCTTGGTCATACGCTCGGAGCCAGTGGCGGCATTGAATTAGTTGCCTGTGCAATGGCGCTCCAGCACAACGTGATTCCGCCGACGATAAATCTTGAAACACCAGATCCTGAGTGTGATCTTGATTACGTGCCAAATCAGCCACGAGAATTGAAGGTTCAGGTAACTATGAGCAACAGTTTCGGATTCGGCGGGCACAACGCCAGTCTGGTGCTTGGCAGGCTTTCCTGATGCTACTGTGTGTTCTTGCTCAGTAAGTCGGTTGGGTGAATCATTTATGCAGGAAAAACAGATGTCCAGTGTTGCTTGAAGCAGAAGAACATAATTAGAAGCCAGCAAGTTTTTTATGCGATGCTTTTCAGTACCTGATGGAGCCAGAATAACGCATCGTCTGATGGTCGTGTTTTGCATCGGTTGGTTGCTTCTGGCCAATTGGATTTCTCAACATGCTTACTGTCAGCTTTCGTCGACTGCGGGGCAGGTGTGGAAAACATACGACGTTGAGCCTTTTCTGCAGGTGGCTGGAGCCGGAAGTGAAGAGCACATCGTGCACTGGATTCTTCAGCAGACGGGGTACGAGCAGTGGCATGGAAAGCATGCGGCGTCTTTATCGGCAGATAAGACGAAGCTTTCGTGTTACCACACTCCCGATATGCAGGAAAAAGTTGCCGCTATTGTTAAGCGGTTTACGGCAGATGGTGCATTACCTCATCGTTTTCAGATTCGTGTGATTGGGATCGGATCAGTTCGGTGGCGACAGCAGGCATCAGAAACCATGACGGCGATGCCTACCGCGACCGCAGGTGTTCAGGCCTGGGTTGTACCGCGGGAGAATTCAGCAGAGTTACTCAATCGGCTCTTGTCACGAAGCGACGTTGAAGAATTGCCTGTTGGGCCAGTTTTCGCCGCAAACGGTGTGCCTGCGACCTTATCCGGGGTTCGTGAAAGAACGTACATCCAGGATATTACGATCAATCCTGCGTTACCCAATGGATGGCAGCCTTTGTCGGCAACCTGTCGTGAAGGCCTGAGTGTTGACGTTCAGCCGCTTGTCTCTTTGAATGGTGAGCTTGTTGATGCCGTTCTTCGCTGCCGTATCGATCAGATTGAACGCATGGCCTCAGTCTCGGTTGCCGTACCTGTTGGTGATCGTCCTGATGTGAAGCTCGAGGTGCCCCAGATTTCAGCAGTACGGATTGGTGAGCGGTTTCGCTGGCCAGTATCTCGAACACTTGTTGTTGGGTTGGGTTTAGTCCCTTGGCCTGTACCGGGCCAGAATAAGGCGGCATCGGCAGGTCTTTTTACTGAAATCAAACGGAGTGATGCGATTGTTGTGATTGAGCCACGTCTTCGTAACGGAAAACCGGAACAGTCCGCTTCGCCTCAATCTGATATAGGATGGATTCAGTCGCGTCCTTACAGTAGCTTTTTTCGTCAGTAACAGCATTTTCAATAACGGTGAAGTTGGTAGGTTTTATACAATCCTTTTGAAAACATTGTCCTTTGGTTTCTTTTATGAACGTATTGAATGAGCGACGGGTTGTAGTAACCGGTGTGGCAGCTATTTCACCTTTTGGCCTCACCGTTGAGGATCTCTGGTCAGGTCTCACTGAGGGGCGTTCAGCTGTTGGGCCTCTCTCCGCTTTTTCAGTCGATGGTTTGCCGTTGCGTTATGCTGCTGAAGCACGTTCTTTCACGGGACATATCAGTGAGTTTGGCGACCTCGACGGCACTCGAAAAAAGTCGATTCGGAAAGGTTTGAAGGTAATGTGTCGCGAGACTCAGATGGCAGTCGCAGCGGCCCAGCGAGCCCTTTCAGACAGTGGCCTTGAGACGGGGACATCACCGACCATCGCCCCGGAGCGATTCGGCTGTGTGTTCGGCTCCGATTACATGCTCACAATGCCTGAAGATTTTACGGCAGCAGTCGAACGTTGTCGTGGAGAGGATGGGCAGTTTGATTTCGAACGGTGGGGTGCTGAAGGCATTCCTTCAATGACACCACTTTGGTTGTTGAAGTATTTGCCTAACATGCCAGCGAGTCATATTGCTATTTTTAATGACCTTCGGGGGCCGAGTAATTCCCTTACTTTGCGAGAGGCGAGTGGTCATGTCGCTGCTGGTGAGGCAGCCATTACCATTAAGCGTGGGGCTGCCGATGTGATGCTCGTAGGATCGACAGGCACCCGCATTCATCCAATGAAAATGGTGCATGCAATATTGAATGAGCAGGTAGCTCTAGGCGATGATGCACCGGAGAATTGGAGCCGACCATTTGACCGTGACCGAAAGGGCATGGTGCTTGGTGAGGGTGCAGCGGTTCTTATCTTGGAAGAACGTGAGCATGCCATGCAAAGAAACGCAAAAATGTATGGTGAGATTCTCGGACACGCAGCGGCGGCTCACAGTTCAGGAATGGCCGTTGGCCAGCGGCAGTCGGTTGTACGAACAGTCACCTCTCGAGCACTCGCGTCAGCAGCTATGAGTCCGGACGGTCTCGGGCATGTCCACGCACAAGGGTTAAGTACAAGCGAGGGCGACAAGGAGGAATATGCAGGGCTCAAAGAGTCTTTGGGCGAAACAGTGGCTGATCTGCCGTTTGTCGCGGCCAAGGGCAACTTCGGTAATCTCGGAGCGGGAAGTGGTCTCGTTGAATGCATTGCGAGCATGCTGGCCCTTCAAAATGATGCACTGTTTCCGCAGAAGAACTATGAAACAGCAGATGTGGACTGCCCAATCCGTGCGGCAACTCGAGGTGATTCTGCCGGAGAGAGCTTCCTGAGCCTGGCAGTAACGCCGCAGGGGCAAGCCGGTTCTCTCGTCATCGGGCGGTGCCCAGAAGGGGCCGCCGGGGCTGGTTCTTGACAGTTTCCAGTGCCTGTTTTACCTTTTGACCCTAGGAAGGTGCCTCGTCGTGCCTTCATATTGGTTTGTGGCGTGCTGGTTTGAGGAAACGTTGAGATCGCCTTTATCGGGTGCTTTTTGATGGCCACGGTAACGTGGAGCGTCGACTTTTCCGGCACATCTTGCAAGTGCTGGCCCCCGATCACTGCACTTGGAAGTTACATTGGCGGTAGTCGATTCATATTGGATCGGGTTAGTGAGTTCCGAGACACGCATGAAGCCAGAAGAAATTCTCCGAATTGTCGACGCAATTCATCGCGATAAAAATATCGACAAGGAGATCGTCTTCCAGGCGATTGAGTCTGCGCTGGTTACTGCTCTGCTTCGACATTATGGCGAAGAGGCAGAAGTAATCATTCGAATTAACCGCCAGTCAGGTGCGATTGCCGGAACGCACGATGGTACAAACATCGATCCTGAAGAGATCACTGGCCGCATTGGTGCCCAGACCGCGAAGCAGGTAATTATTCAAAAGATTCGTGAAGCTGAGCGGGACTCGATTCATGACGAGTACGAAGAGCAAGTTGGCCAGATGGTGTCTGGACTCGTGACGCGTTTCGATGGTGGAGTTGCCACGGTTTCTCTTGGAGTGACCGAAGCCATACTACCCCGTAGTGAGCAGATCCCAGGTGAGAGCTTTCATGTAAATGAGAGAATACGAGCGACGATCTTCGAAGTTCGGAAATCAGGTAGTCGTGTCAAAATTATCCTTTCCCGTATTCGTCCACAGTTAGTTCAACGTCTTTTTGAGCAGGAAATCCCTGAGATCATTGACGGTGTGATTGAAATCCGCGCCATTTCCCGAGAGCCCGGTTATCGCAGTAAGGTTGCAGTAATTAGTTCTGACAACCGGGTGGACTGCGTCGGAGCATGCGTGGGTGTCCGTGGGAATCGAATTAAGAATATTGTCGAAGAACTTGGTGGTGAGCGAATTGATATCGTTCGTTGGAACGACGATCTTCAGGTTTTGGTTCCGAATGCGCTTCAGCCAGCCGAAGTGGATGAAGTTATTCTCTGCCAGATGCTTGGCCGCGGTATTGTTCTCGTTGGAGAGGATCAACTGTCACTGGCAATTGGACGACGGGGGCAGAATGTTCGACTCGCCAGCAAGTTGTGTGGCTGGGATATCGAAATTATGACTCGCGAGGAACTTGACCAGCAGATTGAACGTGCTGTGGATGGGTTTTCGTCGATTGAAGGTCTTGAGGAATCGATTGCCGAA